>CAYVIT010000078.1:0-15525 GCA_964451425.1 uncultured Pirellulales bacterium | reverse complement strand
CTAAAGCTCCTAGCAGAGCATTATCGTCAAATAAAATACAGCCAGCTAAACTCAGATGTTTTTACTGGGACCATCACTGCAGATTGGCGGCAGATGCGAGACGAGTACGAACGCAGTAAAAAAGCTGCAGGCATTACAGAAGCATCACTTTATGAAATAGCTCTTACCTTTCGAAACATCGAACGACTGATTGGACAATGTAACTCGAAACAGATTACTCAAAACACTATTGACAAGTTCATACTCGAAAGAGGCAAGGAGGTACAACGCCCAACGCTCAATAAGGACATCAGAAACTTGATAACATTTATTAACTGGTGCAAGGGAAATAGGTATTTGAATGGAGAAATAAAAATCAAGAAATTGAAGGAAGATGAACGGCCAGTAAAATCCTTGAACAGCATTCAGATAAAAGAATTATTATCCGCCTCTAAACCGTTTCAAACATTGAAGATGAGAATTCTATTGGCATTGGCAACAGGTCTTAGGCGTGGTGACATTGAGTCCTTGAGGATTTCCGATATTGATTATGTAAACAGTAATATCACTACGATTCACCGCAGAGCTGTTCCTGAGCATTGATGAACTGAGATATGTTGTGGACCTGTGGCTGATAGACTATAATCATTACTGGCTGCACACCGCCTTGACCATATGGCCCCAGCTGCGCAGCTGAGCCAGGATATATAATGTTATATGGGGAAATCCCGGATGAGTCACAAAGAAGTTTCCATGTCGTACATGTTGGTGCTTTCATTGGTTTTTTCTACGTCCGCACTTGAGGGGGCATTTGCGCCATGGGCGTCCAACACCGACCCTACGGACGTCGCGAAAAGCCATGTCCAAAACATTACTGCCTCACCTTTCACTTACAGCATTACTCAAGGCGGTACCATGGACGGAAAGATGTGCACCACGCTTCCCGGTGTATGGGAACCATACGAGCAGACCTGGGAGTCGAACCGTTCGATACGCATGGAGAATATCGGCACGTCAAACATAATAAACCCGTGGCTGAAAATAGGCCCCATTGACTTCTTCTCCCAGCAGACTATAGCGAACTCGGTTGTGGAGGGACTTTCAACCGAAAGAGAGAAGGCCCTTGCGATTTTCTATTTCTATATAACCCATCGTTTCCACAAAGGCAATGGTGACAACACAGCACAGGGCGACGTTTCGCAAGCGATGAACGTATTCGGCTTCAACACATGCGGAAACAGCACGCTGTGCATATCGGACCTGCTCGATAAAGTCGGAATGCGTGACTGCATATTCAGTCATTGCCCCGGCCATGTCGTCCCGCAGGTTTTCTTCGATGGCAAGTATAACACGCTTGACGGGGACATGGCCACCTTCATGCTCATGCGGGACAACCACACCCTTGCCAACGAGCTGGATTTGGTCCGGGACCATGACCTTATAAAACGCGTGCATCAGTATGGCATTATGAGTCCGATGAATCCTGTCAGGAACAATGAGGACTACGCGCAGTATTACACATGGGAGGGGGACACGACAGTGCAGCTCGACGGCTGGGCCTGGTGGACAATGAGCATGGTCCTGCGTCCGCACGAAGCCCTTGAATGGAGGTGGGGGCACGAGACTCCGGTGAAATATCACGGCGATATGACAGGCCATCCCCCGACAGTCCCGGATACGATCTATAACGGCCTCTGGGAATATGCGCCGGATTTCACGAACGATTCACAGTGGCGGGCGGTAGCAACTGTGAAGAACATAACAAACAAAGACGGCGTCCTCACGGCTGCGGATGGAGGCACAGGCATCGTGCTTTGGCATATGAAAGTGCCTTATCAATTCATCGGAGGCACCCTTGCTGCCGTCGGCGACGGATATGCTTTCGAGATTGGTTTCCTGGACCCGAAAGATTGGAGGAAGACCGTTTACACGCCGCTGGCGACGTTGGCCGAGTTTGACGGCAAGTTCAAAGGCCGTACAGCCTCAGCATACGAGTACTGGCTGACATGCACGCTGACAGGCAACGCTTCACTGAGGAGCATCAAAATTAAAAACGACATCCAGATGGCGCCTCTGGCCATGCCGTCCATGACCGTGGGAAACAACAGTTTCACGTACTTGGAGCACACGGACAACAAGACCGGCGTAAACGCTGATAGGAATCTGAGGATCACGCATGCCTGGGTCGAAAGGTCGAAGACACGCCCGCCGAAAGCGCCGGCATCTCCCGTATACCCGGCCGACGGCGGCAATAGTGACGGCACGTATGTGGTGTTCCGGTGGAGCGCCGCTGCGGACCCGGACGGCGATGCCATAACGGATTATCACTTCCAACTTTCGGACCGCCCCGACATAAGATGTCCCATGTCTCCTAATTTCGACAAATACATATCAAAGACGCCTGACAAAGGCAACGTTCGGCACACACTTCCGCGTCCCGGCCTTTTGACGCACGGCCAGACATATTACTGGCACGTGAAAGCGAAGGATTCACACGGCGTCTGGGGGCCGTGGAGTGGCACTTGGAGTTTTACTGCGCAGGGGCCCGAATATCCTATCAACGTGGCGATGAAATACAATGCGGATACCGGAATAGGCACATTGACATGGAGCGCCAACCCAGTGGGAAGGGCGCCTGTCAAGTATAGGGTATACGGCAGCAATGAACAGGGTTTCACGGTTCATGACGCTCCATACGATGTCAAACTTGGCGAAACGACAGAACTCACCAACTCGTTTCCTGCTAACTTCGTGGCTGAAGTTACAGGAACTTCCTTGGATGTGATAGGCGTGGGCAATGCGCTTCCGAACACTAACAAAGCCTATTACCGTGTTGTGGCGGTGGACAGCAATGATAAACGAAGCGGAGATTCGGATTACGTTGAAGCTCCGAGGCCATTCATTTACAGCACGCCGGTCGTGAACGTTCCCGCAGGCCGGGCATACAGTTATCAGGTGAAGGCAATCCGTTCAATAGGTGACCTTGGGAGAAGGGATAATACCAAGCCTAAGCCCGGAACCAAATTCTGGAAAATCGAGCCGCTTACGTTTTCGCTTACGCAAAAACCAAGCTGGATGAGCATCAACGCTGATACAGGGCTGATAACAGGCACGTCAGACGGTACAGGGGGGATGGTGACCGTGAGCGTGACCCTTACTAAAGAACACCGACTGGTGCACGATGAGAATAATATTGTATGGGGAAATGAATACGAAAAAAGCAGGAAATATGAAACAGTAGGACCCGTAACGCAGCAGTTTATTGTGAGCGGTACCAACGACGGACGTTGAAAGGGCTTAGCATGAGACGTCAGGCAGAATGACGTCCACGGTTGGAACGGTCTGGGTTTGGGCACTGGTTCCAGAACCTTATTCATACGCGCCGATATTCCATGCAGAACCTTGTGGGCGGGTGATACCGTCCTTGTCGGTGGTAAAATAACTGCTCAATGAAACCCCTGTATCTTTTGCCACATTATCCGTTGATGCAAGATGCAGGTTATTGTTTGCATTGTTCGGGGAATAACTGACAAAGGTCGGCGCGCTGGTCTTACCGTACGGCTCTTTGGCCGCAATCCAACTGGCGGCCTGGTAATTGGTGCCATTGTAGTAAATGTGAGGAGCTTTGGTGCTGTTGTAATAGACGTTGGCGTCAAAAGAAAACGAAGCATCGGTAAAACCGGAGCTGGCCGCGATATAGATATTCTGATACTGCGACCCGTTGCCGCAGTTGTAGAAGATGTTGTTTTTTATTTCGTTGCCCGAACCGGTGGGGTTGCTATTGAATCCGTTGAAACGGATCGTCACAAAGCCGGTAGGGGTTCCATTGTCCATACCGATGTTGTCCACCATGGTGTTGTTGAGTATCTTGAAGTTGGTGATGGAAGTGATGGCGTTGCTGGAGGAGTTGTATAACCGGAAATATTCCGGATAGGGGTCTATTACCTGCACGATGTGGAAAAGATTGTTGTATATCCACACGTCGTGCGGTGTGCTGTTGTTATAGCAGTCGTAGTCGATATGCGAATCCCCCACGTTGATGAACTCATTGCCATATATCTTGAGGTAGTTGCCTTGAAGTTGAAACATATCCGGGTGCTGCGACGAGGTATACACCGACGTGTTGCTGACCTTGAAGATATTTCTGTAGGCGGACATCCCGCCGTAGCATTGGATGCCGTCAGGCCCGCCGTAGCTGCTTTGGCCCGGGGGCGGGGTGTTGTTGACTAAGGTCTCGATGTAATTATCATGTATCTCTATTTCATCCCAGGTGGTTCCGTCCGCTCCCACCGACAACGCCGCATCACCTCGAATTTGCGTAAAGTTTGAAAACCGTATTTCATTACCCGTGCCTGTAAAAGATACCGATATGCCGTTATTGCAATTGGTAACGTCTATATGATCGAAGATAATACCTGTATTATTGTAACCAACGATGCAATGTGAAACCGTGCGATTTATAATATTGCGCAGGTTTTTGAAGGCGATGTGATTTTGTCCATCTACATTCCCCGTCAAAGTAATGTAGCTGTTATTAGCAAAGAAAATACCGTCTGCAGTCGCAGTGTCTCCTTTTGCATCATAATCGAACACTGCGGTCCCGTTATGGCTCGCGTTGGCCGAATCCACGGCAATGGTAATCGGATTGTCCGCGGCTCCGCTTACGCCGACTATGGACCATGACTCGGTATAAGTTTGTGTTCCTCCGGATGGCCCGCCGCTAATGTATATGACATCGCCTGCATGAACATTTGACCATACAATGTTGGAAAAATTCTTGAATGCGGCCGCCCAAGACTGACCGTTCCCCGAAGACGCCGCTGCATTATCAACATACCAGGAAGCTGCCTGAGCATCGCCAACAACAAATACTATTGCAGCGAGTGCAATTAATAATACTGTTGCTTTTCTTTTCATTTTTGTCTCCTTTGTTTATTGTCAAAGGTAAACGTCTTGGCATGCTCGACGGCAATCTGCTGCTGGCTCCAGGCCAGGCCCGACAGAACTACGATGGCCGCAACGCACAAACCTAATTCTGATGTGTGTTTCAACATGAGTATTTCCTTCAATTAGCATGACATATAACCGATTAATAGACGCCACAGATTCTCATATGTACTCCTGCATAATCTGCAGGTACTCGCGGCAGGTTTCTCTCATGTCGGGGTCGCCGGGATGCCGGTCCTGCTCGATGGAGGCGAAGCCGTTGAAGCCGACATGCTTGAGGGCCGTGACAATTGCCTTGATGTCCATTACGCCCCGGCCGAACGCCGGGAACTGTCGCATCAGGCCGTCGATATCGCGCATGTGTACGTTCATCAAGTGCCTCCCCACTTTATGGATGGCGACCGGAGGGTACTCTCGCTGGAGCAGCGTCCAACCCGCGTCAAGGTTGTAGCCCAGATCGTCGTCGCGAATCTGGTCCCACAGCCGCAGGAACGACGCTGCATCCGGGACCAAGCAATGCGTGTGCTGCTCGATGGAGAACTTCAGGCCGTGGGCTTTCGCCCGTGACAGGCAGGCTTTGGTAGTCTCCACGTATGCGTCCCATACTTGGTCCCAATCGAATCCCTCTGCGATGTCGATGTGATACTTCTGGCCTGGTTTGGGCTTGGCGATCTCGTAGTAGCGAGGCAGATACGCAGTCGGTCCTTTCAGCTCGCGAGCCCAGGGAGCTACGATATTGATGATAGGCGCGCCCAGCTTCTTCCCGATCCGGCAGCCCGCCTCGAAGTAGGCCAGTGCCTGCTCGCGAGCCGCTCGATTCGTGCTCGAGAGGTCCTCGACCACCGGCTGGAAAATGACGAACTGCGACACAAGCAATTTGTATTGCCGCAGCTTTTGGTTGAGCCGATCGATCCTGGCGTCCGTCCAAAACTCCTTGAGGTCTCTACGTGCCGTCACGATCAATTCGACGCCACCAAAGCCAAGCTCGCCGATGATATCCAGGGCCGGCTCGGGGTCCGCGGCGGGACCCAGACTGTGAAAACACCAGCTCAGGCAGCCAACTTTAGGTTTGCCCTGTGCGCGCGACTGCGGTTGCGCTGATGCCGTCGTCAACGGCAGCGCGGATGTCGCCAATGCGACATTTCGAAGGAATTGACGTCGATTCATAATTTTACTGTGCCTCCAAGTATAAATAAGTTTGTTGATATTGCCTTTCGGTTTTGATGGTCGTTGTTAGGGACTTGCCGTTCACCGTTCCGCCAAGGTCACCCGATGCGTTGAAACGCAACAACCTACTGGATATTACTCCATTCATATATGTGTATCCCATGGTCTGTCGGACACAAGTCTCGAAACATCATCCCACATTTTTCACCGCAGTGCAAGAGTCATGTAACTGTAATCTCTCGATTACTTGCCACATACTGCTGAGTGGCTTCTCTGATTTCTGCTGCTGAAGTGTCATCTTGCGTTATCATTTTAAGACTCCTGAAGAAGTCGGTTCATATTTGCAGTGTCATAGCGAGAAAGAAACGCTCAACCAAGTCCCGAAATAAAAATTTTCTTCCTCAGCAGCAGTTGTCCGATTCGGCCAACGCAAGTAAGTTGAAAATCAGTATAGACTGTGGTATTATTAACAGTGTGGCGTGCAAGAGTACCGATTATGAAGTAAAATAGCAAATTTCGGATTATAGGGCTTGAATTATACAGGAGTATCTCAGGAAAAGTGTCAAAGCGCGCAGAAATGCCGTTTATGAAGTTATATGGGAAATGTTCGTTAAGAATAGGAGCAGCCCTGATGACAATGCGAAAATCACTTCTGAGCTTTCTGGTAATTGCCGCTTGTTTCTCGTTCGTGTCGGCCGAACAAGCCGACGTAAAACCCGTTCCTCAGCTTGACCGAGCCAAGCTTCCTGGAAAGCAGGTCAAGGTCGCGGCGATTTGCATCGGCTTCGGCGGAGAGCGCGAGGCCAAGCTAAAAGAGGCCATCGACCAGCTTCATACCGCCGGCCGGAACGGCGTCGATATCGCCTGCCTGCCCGAAGAATTCGCCGGCACCAACGCCGAAACCATTCCCGGACCAACGACAAACGCCGTCGCCGAACTGGCTAAACTGTACAATATATACATCGTCTGTCCCATTCGCGAACGGGCCGGCGACAAGCAATACAACACCGCCGTCCTGATAGACCGCAAGGGTGAGGTCGCTGGCTACTATCGCAAGGTCTTTGTGTTCTGGGGCGAAGGCCTCAACCTTAGTACCGAGGGCGTCAAAGCCTTCGAGACTGATTTCGGACGTGTAAGCATCCTGACCTGCTTCGATTTGAACTATCCCGAACTCTGGCAGAAGTGCGACGAACTGGACGTCGATATCGTCTTTTGGCCGAGCGCCTACGGCGGCGGCTCCCCCCTCAACGCCATGGCAATCCTCTATCATTACTACATTGTTCCCGTCGGCGCCGGTAACATCATCGACATCACCGGCAAGACCTCACCCCGCATCGAAAAGCCCCGACCAAAGCAGTTCATCGCCACGCTCGACCTCGACCGCGCCTTCGCCCACCACGACTTCAACCGCGAAAAGGTCAAGAAGATGCTCGAAGAGCATGCCGGCGAGATAGAAGTCGAGCGAAATCTTAGCGAAGAAGACCTCGCCCCGTGGTGGCTCTTCAAGGCGTCCAAACCGGGCGTCAGCGTGCGAAAGCTTCTGAAAGAATACAAAATCGAAACCCTGAGAGAATACCAGCACCGCAGCAGAAAACAAATCAACCAGGCCCGAAAAGAGGGCAGGAGAATATGAAACGTTCCGACATGTCCCAGTGCGTTATTCCGGTTCGAGATGTCCCGTTTCGTCGGTCCGTTCCGATGTATCACGCTGGATTATTCCGGCTAATATGAGGAGAATCCCATGAATCGTTGGCTGTTTCCGGTAGGGCTCGCTCTACTTCTGTGTACTGCGTCTCTCCAAGCTCAGGAGGGCTCTCGGCGAGGCAAAATCAAGAAGATCGACTTGGAACGTAGGATCCTGAGCTTGGCGGTGGACGGTAAGGATGAGGAGTTTCAACTGGTGGAGGATACCCGGCTTCTCGGGGCATCCGGCAGGAACCTCCGGGAGCGGTTACAGGGCATCAAGGAGGGAGCCGAGATCTTTTTCAAGGCAACGAAGCGGGATGGCCACTCCATCGTCGTCGCCCTGAAGCCAGTCATCGGGTCGTACGGCGCCACGCTGGCCCCGAAGATGCCTGTCGGGGCTGTCGTCGTGCCGGCTGCGGAGGGTGCCCTCGCGAAGGCGATCAACTCGCACGGTAACGACACTGTCTTCTATTTGAAGTCCGGCGTACACACTGGAAACGGCGAAATGCGACCAAAGACGGGATCAGTGTTCGTCGGCGAAACGGGGGCGATCCTCGACGGCGGAAATGCAACGGCAAAGTGTTTCATCCATGACGTCGGCGTGATTCCCTACACGGCCTCCGCACCGCGGTACGTGGTCACCTTGCGGAATCTCGTGGTCAGGAACTACTCCTCCGCCGATCAGGAATGCGCGGTCATGGTCCAAGACTCGGGCCAGGGGTGGCCGCGTGCGCTATCCGACCCGGCCGATCGCAACGGCTGGCTGCTCGAGCACTGCACGTTCACCTCGAACCGAGCGGGCGGGGCGTGCCTCGGGTCGGCTTCGACCGCCCAAGGCTGCCTTTTTGCGGATAACGGCCAGATCGGGGTCAAGGCCTGTGGGCGCAACGTGCGGCTCCTAACTTGCCGCTCTACGCGTAACAACGTGGATCGCAAATTCAACTACATGTGGGAAGCCGGCGGTACCAAGTTCTGGGGCGTGAAGGATATGCTCGTGGACGGCGGCGAGTACGATCACAACGGCGGTTTTGGCCTGTGGTTCGATTACGTGTGGGATGGAAACGTCGTCAAAAACGCGAGCTTCCACCACAACTTGCGGCCCGGGATCTCGATCGAGATGGCAGCGGGCGTTGAGGTCACCGGCTGCACGTTCAGCCGCGACGACCTTGATGGACTCAGCGGCGAGATTCCTGCTGCGTTTCGACCCTGGGATAAGTCGCCGAAGTCCGGCCCGGATCTGTGGAGCGGCGAAATCATGCTCTTCAACGCCTGCGCCGCCGGGACGTACGTCGACCCGGTCACAAAGGTCTCCTACTCCTTTTCCTCCAAGACCTGGATACACGGCAATACGATCATCGATGGCGGCGGGGGAATCTTGTGCCAGTATCAGGATCGAGGCGGTATCAACCCCGCCAACCAGGGGAAGGGGAGCAAAAACGCCCCGGTAGCCGGGTTGGTCGGGATCGTAGTCGAAAACAACACGATTGCCTGTAGCGCCGGTCGCGCGGCGACCATTACGACGCTCCCAAATCGCGATTACAAGGACGCCTCCGGGTCTTGGGGGCCAATCCCAGTGACCCAAGCGGAGGCTCAATACCAAGGCCCTCTCTTTCGCCTCAACCGCTACTCCGGAAGCGTCATCTTCCGCGTACCCAAGGCAGCCGTGGCAGGCGGGAGCAACAACATTTGGGAATGGAATGACCGGGCGGATATCGATTTGGCGAAATGGCGTTCACTAGGGAAGCTTTGACGGCCGGGCGTGATGCCTCTCATGGAAGCCGCCCTGAAGCCGACGAGACAAAGAGCAGCAGCCCCGTTGAAGTTTCGGGATAACACAACCACAAAGGAGACCGACATGGGGATCCGAAACCACCGCAACCGAGCCGGGACAACTACATCAGCGTGGCTTTCTGGTATCAAGACGAACCGCACCGGACGTTCAGACTGCTACCCTTCGCGGAACGCGTGGCCCCGAGCGAGGCGATCCCCTGCGAAAAGTCGCCTTAGAGTGGTCTGAGACCGCCAGCCTGTACACCCCATCGGACGCTCCATCTAAGTCCCTCGGCCACGCCGGCTACCAGAAGATTATATAAATAGCGACATAGGCGGCGGCAACCATGGCCCACCAGAGAAGAAGGTTCTTGTACCATGGATTGGAACCGACTTTCTCCCCGGTCGGCAGAAAGAGCATGTGTCGCTTCCAGATCCATTGACTTACCCTGGCTGGCTCGGGGGCCGTTCGCATGTAACTCATTGCCACATGGAATGCGACAATAGGAATCAGGAGTATACCCGCAAGGACGAATGAGTTGACATCGAAATGCAGAAATTTCAGTGTGGCCGGCAACAGCGTCATGGGTATGCACAACAGCAGAGTGGCAGTGGCAGAAAAGTTATTCGAACGGGGCCACAATAGAGCCGAGACAAAAACCACGATAATAGGCACGGCCATGAAGAACCAGCATTCCTGGAAATAGCCAAACAGCGTTTCCCATTGGCCGACGACAGGGGTCCAGGACACTCCGACCACCAGAACCGCTGCAGCGGTGTAACGGCCGACGCGTATCATCTCGCGCTCGGTAGCGGATGGCTTCCAAAGGCGCTGGTAGAAGTCGATGGTCAGGACGGTCGAACATGAGTTGACCAGTGAATCGATGGTGGACATGATCGCGCCGATCAGGCAGGCAAAGACCAGTCCTCGGATTCCGTATCCCAAGGGGCCGATCAGGTGGCTGACAAGTCGTGGATAGGCCTGATCTGGGTTTTCCATGTTCGGGAACAGCCGATAGGCAATAATACCGGGGAAGCAAACGGCAAGGGTCAGGAATATTCCAAGGAACCCGGCGAAGATGACGCCGGCGCGAGCGTCCCACTCGCTCCTGGCGCCGAGGACCCGCTGATTGATATATTGGTTTGTGGCATAGTACCAAAGATGCGTCGAAACAGTTAGCACGAGTATGCCGGTCCAGGGCAGTTCGGGGTGGTCGGCCGAGAGGATTAGATGTGCACGGTCGCCTGTACCGCGCATTGCCTCCCAGCCTCCGACTTCGTGCAGGCCGAGAAAGAAGACGAGCAGACCGCCGCCCAGGAGCAGGATTGCCTGAAAAAGGTCGGTCCAGACAACCGAAGCCAGCCCGCCGGCAACGGTGTACGCCCCGGCGACAACCGCCAACGCGATTATGGCCAGCCAGAGGTTCACGCCGAAGATAGCATGCAGGGCCAGGCCGCCTGCGAACAGAACGCCGGCTAAGTTGATGAAGATGTAGGAGAGGATAGTGATGACTGCGAAGGTAAATCGGCTTGATGGTCCGAAGCGGTGTTCCAGCCATTCGGGCATCGTGCTGATGCGTTTTCGCAGGTAGAACGGCACGAAGAAGACTATCATCACCGTCATGGCCGGGAAGACGCTCCACTCCCAGTTCGCCACGGCGATGCCGTAACGGTAGGCGAATCCGACTTCGCCAATAAATTGCTCGGTCGAGACGCTCGAAGCAATCAACGACATACCAATAGCGAACCAGGGCAATGTATTGCCGGCCAGGAAGTAGTGTTTGGATGTTTTTTTCTCCCGGCGGGCAACCCAGAAGCCGATGAGGACGATTACACCCATGTACAGGATGAACACCGCGTAATCAAGATTGTTCAGTTTCATCGAGACTCTCTTGCAAAGACGAAAACACTAATTGGTCACAGTATCAACGACGGCGTCTCCGATGGCTTGTATCATTTGGCGTTCTTGTTCGGTTGTAAGCCGCGAAGGGATGGTGATGATGACTGAGCGCTCGAAGAGGTCGTCGCTCGTCGGGCATGCTCCCTTGCCGTATTCAAAGACGCTGTCTGCATTTTGCGATAGCGACCATGGGTTGCCTGCCGGCGAGAGCGAAACTTTTTCTACCAGTGAGCGGATATTGTGATAGATATGCAAGCCGTACTCCGACAGGTGGAAGACATTTTCAATACCTCCATTCGTAAGATGCTGCGTAATACGGACGGCATGCGATTCTTTATCGAATGTGAGTATGAGAAATGGGCCGGTATCACCATCGGGGTCATTGAGTCTGCGAAATGAGAACCCTTTGTTCTTTGCGAGTTTATCTTTGATGTGCTGCTTGGAGGCCTTCATGTGTGCGACGACCTGAGGCAGCTTGTGGAGCTGCACGTTGGCGACGGCACCGGCCAGCTCTCCCATCCGTCGGCCCTGTCCCCAAAAGTAAACCTCGCCGGTTTCGTCGGGGAGGCCTTGTTTCCAGGGAACGCCGAGGTCATGCGCGGCCACGAGGCGGGTATAAAGTCTCTCATCGTCGGTGACAAGGAGTCCGCCTTCACCGGCCGTAACATTCTTATTGATTTGGAGACTGTACATCCCAACCTTACCGAATGTGCCGACCTTTCGCCCCTTGAAAGAGCCGCCGTTGCATTGCGCGCAGTCCTCCAGCACAGGGATATTGTATCTCTCGGCGACTCGCATTATCGCGTCCATGTCGCATGGTGTGCCCGCCATGTGTACGGCGGCGATGAGCTTTGTGCGTTCGGTGATATTCTTCTCTAAATCACCTGCATCCATATTGAAACTGTCGTCCACCTCGCACAGGACCGGGATGGCATTGTTTTGAATCACGGCCGTTACAGTAGCCACCCACATGAATGCGGGAATAATTACCTCTGTTCCCGGGCCGATCCCCAGCGCAGACATTGCCGTAAACAGGGCACCGGTGCCGCTATTGACTGCCAGCGCGTGGCGAACGCCGTAAAACGTGCATGCATATTCTTCCAATTGATTGACGTGGGTTGGAGATTGGGGGCCATAGTATCTGAACAAAGCGCCTTTGCGCACCACATCAGTGACTGCCTCTTCCTCCTGCCTACTCAACCAGTTAATGCCGGGAAATCCGCTCGGCCACTTTTTTCCCATAGTAAGCTCCATTATCGGCAGGATTAATTGTCTTATCAAGGATGTTTGTTCTTCCACTCTTGCCTGCCAGGATCAGTCTGAAACGTTAAAAGTGCCCTGCAAAACAATTTCATCGCTGCTGTGACCAATCATCACCTTGAATTCTCCGGGTTCCACTACTCTCTTGAGATGACGATTAACCAAAGACAGATGTTTGGGCCCCAATTCAAACTGAACTCTGCCGGACTCACCCGGTCCCAGCCGGATTTTCCTGAAACCTTTCAACTCTTTGACAGGTGTCGAAACGGTACTGATAGGATCGTTGATGTAAAGTTGTACAACATCCGCCCCGGCACGCCGGCCGGTATTTGTGATAGTGACACCAATATGAACCCTGCCGCCGGGGCTGGTTTCGCCTGGAGTGATTTCCAGGTTGCTGTACTTAAAGGTAGTGTAACTGAGTCCATGACCAAAGGCGTAAAGTGGGGTCGGGGCCATATCGACGTAAGGTCTTCCCCACGCGTTTTCAAGCCAGTATTTCCTGGATGGAGGATAATTGTAATAGACCGGCAGTTGTCCTGCGTGTCTTGGAATTGTGATGGGAAGATGTCCGCTCGGATTGTAGTCTCCGAACAAAACATCGGCCACGGCGGCGCCTCCTTTTTCTCCCGGACACCATGCTTCGACAATCGCCGGCACATGTTCGGCAATCCATCGCGTTGCCAGGGGCCGTCCATTGACAAGAACAACAATCGTCGGTGTTCCGGTGTTATAGACTGCCTTGACCAATTCCTGCTGCATTCCGGTCAATTCCAAAGTCGCGGCGTCATACCCTTCACCGACGGTTCCTTTCTTGCCCGGTGTGCGCCATTCATTTTCACCGACAACAACGATTGCTACGTCGGATTGGCCGGCAGCCTGACTTGCTTGTTTGAGCTCGTTCAGGTCATCACCAATAACATTACACCCCTGAACATAGCTGACGCGTGCGTTCTTGCCGACCTTTGATTTTATGCCTTCGAGGATGGTCATAATATCCTGTGTCACGTTTATCGATGTGTAGTCCCCGAGCATATTCCTTTCGTGGTTGGCATTCGGGCCTATTACCGCAATCGACTTAATGTCTTTGCTCAAAGGCAGCAATTCGTTCTCATTCTTCAATAATACAATACCTTCCCTTGCGACTTGATATGCCACATCCTGATGCTCCTCTGTGTGAACAATTTTTTCCGCCCGCTGCACATCGACAAACGGTTTCTCAAATAAACCCAACCTGAATTTCTGCCTGAGAATTCGTCGCACCGCGCGATCAATGAGGTCCTCGGAAACCAGCCCTTCCCGAACGCTCTGCGCAAGCGGTTTCAAATAGGCGTCTTCATAAGAAATTCCTACATCGACGCCGGCGTTCAACGCGATGATTCCCGCCTCCTTTTGATTTTTGGCAACGCCTTCATACACCAGCGTGCTCAAACCATCGCCTTCGCACAGGACCAGCCCTTCGAAGCCGAATTCGCGCCGAAGAATGTCTGTGAGAATATATGAAGAACCGTGAGTCGCAACGCCGTCGATGGCCGGATATGTTGCCATGACTCCCAATGCCCCGCCTTCCTTGATTGCCGTCTCCCACGGCGGCAGAAAGACGCTGCGCAACGTCCGTTCTGAAATCTCCATTGCCCCTCGTTCGAGTCCGCCAAAAGGCTGGCTTTGCCCGGGATAATGACAGAATCCGGCAACGCATTTATCCGGGGCCGAGATATCGTTTCCTTGTACCGCCTTTACAATCGCTCCGGCGATGCAGGACACTAAATAGGGGTCTTCGCCATAAGCCTCCTGGTTTCTCCCCAAGCGAGGGTCGCGTATCGGTTCAATGACCAGCGTGAAGAGTTGGTGAATCCCGACGGCTCGGCCTTCTCTTGCTGCAATCGTATATATCTTCTCCACCAAATCAGGATTCCACGTGCTTCCAATTGCCAGGCCTTCGGGGAAGATTGTTGCATCAGCGCACATCAACCCATGCGTCCCTTCTTCTGTTTGCAGAAGTGGAATCTTCAGACGAGTCTTTTGGGTCGCAATTCTTTGCAGCGTATTGAAGAAGCTCGCCTGTTGGCTGGTTCCTTTGTCAAGAACGTGGTTGGCCAATGTAAAAAAGCCTCCGCCGGGCCCAAGGTCCTCCCGCAACGAACCCTGCGTAAATCTCTTTGCAACCTCGAGGCTTTCCTCGTGGCTCTTGCCAAAGACTCTTAGATATGAACACGGCATGTTCATTTGCCCTATCTTTTCCTCAAGTGTCATTCGCTGCAGCAAGTCGTCAACCCGCTGCTCGATAGGTTTCGATGAATCCAGATAGCTCGGCTGCTGAGCATTCGATAGAACTGCAGGGCATGCGACCAGTACAAGAATGAACGTCCCTCTTAGGAACAACAGATTTGCGTGCTTCTGTTGACTGCCCTGAGCTCGTCCAGCCAACTGACATTTCCAAATTGACTTCATATGCGTTACTCCTGTTTTTTCGGTGGTGAGAAGCGTTTAATAGGGGGCCGGCAAAATCGCCGAATTGGGGGCCACCTAAAACGTATAGATAGTAGCGTCCGGTTGGACGCCGTCAAGAGAAATTCTCCTCCGCCACCTGAAACAGCTGCCGGAGCGTCTCGCAGTCAAATCGGGCAGGCGCGGTGATGCAGCGGCTATTGGTTAGCAGAAGTTCGTATGCGAAGGCAGGTCGACCGCCTGAGACCTGGACATCGATAAAGCTGTCCTTCTGCCTCGAAATAAGGTGCGGTGCGTCGGACGGTTACCGATTGACAGCCGCTCTCAGGGGGTGTACCATAATCTGTATCGATAAGTTATGTGGGCAT
>CAYVIT010000077.1:0-15693 GCA_964451425.1 uncultured Pirellulales bacterium | reverse complement strand
CTAGAAAACAGGAGAAAACAATGGAAACAAGATTTCGTCCATTATCTTCTGATGAGATTACCAGGCTGACTGAGCAGGGCTGTACTTGTACTGACTGGTCAAAGGTCGTGGTTGCCGAAGGCTTTAATCCGGCAAAATTAAAATCGACACGTTTTTGCGGCAACGTAAAACTGGGCGTGTTTGAGAAGGACGTGTCCTTTTTCGGCGGAGTTACAAAACCGGCAGGAATCAGCAATGCAACAATCCACAATTGCACAATATGTAACAATGTATACATAAATCAGGTAAGAAATTACATCGCAAACTATACAATCGAAGATGATGTGGTCATAGACAATATTGACCTGCTTGCAGTGGAAGGCGAAAGCTCATTCGGCAACGGAACCGAAGTTGCCGTTGTCAATGAATCAGGCGGCAGAGAAATACCAATTTATGACAACCTGTCCGCCCACACAGCTTATATCATAGCTTTTTACCGCCACAGGCCGAAAGTAATAGAAAAACTGCAAAAAATGATAGCCGACTACACCACTTCCGTCACCTCTTCTATGGGCCTTGTGTCAAAAGGTGCGAAGATTATCAACTGCCGAATTATCAAGAATGTGAAAGTCGGCCCCTTAAGCACTATCGAAGGAGTAAACAGATTAGAGAACGGCTCAATCAATAGCTGCCCGGACGACCCTGTTTATATCGGGCCCGGCGTCTTTGCCGAGGATTTTATTTGCTGTAGCGGCTCTAAAGTCACCGAGGGCACGATAATAATCAAATGCTTTGTCGGACAGGGCACCGAATTAGCAAAACAGTACTCCGCGGAAAACTCGGTATTCTTTGCCAACTGCGGCGGTTTCCACGGTGAGGCGTGCGCGATATTTGCCGGGCCCTACACCGTGACACATCATAAATCCACATTGCTTATAGCGGGCTTGTTTTCCTTCCTGAACGCCGGCAGCGGTACCAACCAAAGCAACCATATGTACAAACTCGGGCCGGCTCATCAGGGCATCGTCGAACGAGGCTCCAAGACTGCCAGTGATTCCTACATGCTCTGGCCGGCAAAGGTCGGGGCATTTACCGTCGTGATGGGAAGACATTACAGAAATTCCGACACTTCGGACCTGCCCTTTTCATACCTGATCGAGCACGAAGACGAAAGCAATCTCGTCCCCGGCGTGAACTTGCGCAGCGTCGGCACTATCCGAGACGCCCGAAAATGGCCGAGACGCGATAAACGCAAAAGTTTGGATAAACTGGACTACATAAACTTCAGACTCCTAAGTCCGTATACAATACAAAAAATGCTGAACGGCCGACGGATTCTTGAAAAGCTCAAATCAACCTCCGGCGAAAACACCGAATACTATACATACAACAACGTCAGAATCAAGAGCTCCTCTCTGGACAGAGGCATCAAGTTCTACCAGATGGGCATTGATAAATTCCTTGGCAATTGTCTGATTAGACGGCTGGAAAACAAACGGTTCGCAAACATTGACGGCCTTCGAGCGACACTTAAGCCCGAAAGCAGCATAGGGCCGGGCAGGTGGGTGGACCTTGCCGGTCTGTTTGCTCCGGAACAAGCGGTGCAAACACTGCTCTCTGATATTGAAAGCGGCGCTATCAGCACGCTGGACGATGTAACAGGGGCCTTGCGCTCAATGCACAACAGGTACGAAGCGTATGAGTGGGCCTGGACAGCAAACATTTTGCAGCAGCGTATGTCAAAAATAATCGAAAAAGTCACTTCTGAAGATATTATTGAACTAATAACAAGATGGAAAGCGGCTGTCGTGGAGCTCGACCATAAACTTTGCGACGATGCCAAAAAAGAATTTGCCGCTACCGCTCAAATCGGGTATGGCCTGGACGGCGATGAAGCAACAAAACACAGCGACTTCACGGCCGTGCGAGGCACATTTGAACAAAACAGTTTCGTTTCTGAAATAAAACAACACATAATCAGCAAAACGGCACTCGGCGATGAACTCATCGGCCGAATGGAAAACCTCCGTCAACAACAACTAATCTGAGCAAGGAGAAATGCATGAGAGTCATTATCGAACCAAATTATGAATTAGTCTCAAAATGGGCAGCCAATTATGTTGTTAAAAAGATTAGTGAATTCGGCCCGACTGACTCTAATCCTTTTGTGCTGGGCTTTCCCACAGGCTCCTCACCGATAAGGATGTACAACGAGCTGGTGAAGCTATATAAGGCAGGTGCGGTAACATTTAAAAATATTATCAGCTTTAATATGGATGAATACGTGAACCTGCCCGAGGACCACCCTGAAAGCTATCATTCATTTATGAATAAATATCTTTTCAGCCATATAGATATTCCGAAAGACAATATCAATATTCTCAACGGTAATGCGCCCGACCTGGAGGCCGAATGTGCCGGCTATGAAGAGAAAATAAAAAAAGCCGGCGGAGTCAATCTTTTCGTCGGCGGCATAGGGCCCGACGGCCACATAGCGTTTAACGAGCCGGGCTCATCGCTGTCTTCGAGGACTCGCATCAAGACGCTAACATACGACACCATCATGGCCAACTCACGCTTTTTCGACAACGACATTAACAAGGTTCCAAAAACTGCTCTTACCGTAGGAGTAGGAACCGTTATGGATGCCGAGGAAGTCCTGATTATCGTCAACGGCCACAATAAGGCCCGCGCACTGCGACACGCTATTGAAGGAAGTGTAAATCATATGTGGACAATCAGCGGCCTTCAAATGCACCCGAAAGGTATTATTGTCTGCGACGAAGAAGCTGCTATGGAGCTAAAGGTGGGCACCGTAAAATACTTCAAAGACATAGAGTCGGCCAATCTCGACCCGGGCACGCTCTTAAATCGATGACTCCGGCGAGGCAGGCACCCGATTACGGACCGACAGTTACGGGCAGCGGCTCTTTGCCGGGCGGATAAACGATTTTCGCGTTGGCTTTCAGCGACTCGATATACTTTGGAATATGTTCGTTTTGCTTCCTTTGCATTAGCACTTTTTTTATCTGGTCTTTGACTTCATCAAATGTTTTAGTGTAGGCTTCTTTGCGGTCGGTAACTTTGATTATGTGATACCCATACGGCGTCTCTACAACGTCGCTTATCTGCCCGACTTTCAACTCGAAAGCGACTTTTTCAAAAGACGCAACAAATGCGCCTTTGGGTTGAAAACCCATGTCGCCGCCTTTTTCCTTCGATGGACTATCAGAATTGGCTTTGGCCAATTCAGCGAAATCGCCGCCCTCTTCTTTGACCTGCTTCAGCAGGCCCTGAATCCTTGCCAGGGCTTTGGCCTTGGCCTCATTCGGGTCAGTGTTAGGGTCTGAAGTATCAGGCTTTATAAGAATTTGACTGGCTCTGACGTGTTCAGGCACTTCGAACCGTTTAATATTTTTCGTATAATAGTCATTAGCATCGCTTTCTGTTACCTTCAAAACATCCGCAAGCTCGATGTCGAAAAGTTTTTGAAATCGGATCCTCCTCTCGAATTCCATTTGCTCTTTCCAATCATCAAAGTCCACACCGCGTTCCACCAGCATTTCCTTGAATTCCTCCACCGTCAATTTCTGCCGGGAGGCCACTTCTTTGATTTGCTCGAGCACATCTTCTTCAGTAACGACTATATTGGCTGCTTTTATCTTCTCTTCCAGAATTTGTATTGCTATCAACGCGCCCAATGTTTGCTGCCTGATTCTTTCTTTGTTCCTCTCGAAGTCCTCAGGCGGTATGCGTTTAGCCAATTTGTTAATTTCCTCTTCTAACCGGCCTTCTGTAATAACCTGTCCATTAATCGTAACAACAACTTCGTCAGCCGCTGCCTTCGTAATCTGTTTCGGTTCAACAGAGGTCGTATCAACCTTTGCGGGGGCATTCGGTTCAGGCCGCCTTGTCTCGGCAGAAGGCTCCTTTCGGCATGATGAACCTAAAACAACAACGAACATTGCAAACCAGGCTGGAATAATTAGATATCTTTTCATAATTCTGTACCTTTCTTAGAAGTTCAAAGACCCCAAAACCTTCATCGGCAAGAAAACCAGCATTATCTCCCCAAAAAACAAACTTGTCAACTTTTTAAGCCCCAATTCCGGCTCAATCCGAGAATTAATTGACTTGTGTGAGCATTTTATTACAATATCGGTTTGTGACCCGCGATTTGTACTACTAATCGCGAAATCCACAATACGAAAACGAGTTCAGAAACCGATAGGTTCCGGGTCGTGTCCGAAAAAAAGGAAAGCTGCGGATTATTCGGCATATTCGGTGATGAGGAAGCCGTCCAAAAGACCTATTTTGGTCTGCATAGTCTTCAGCACCGCGGTCAGGAATCAGCAGGAATCGCCTCCAGCAATACCGACCTAATCCGGTGCCACACGGGCATGGGAATGATAAGGAGGGTCTTCCGCAGTGGCTCGGACCTCTTAGAGAAATTGGCTAATCCAATAGCGATCGGTCACGTGCGGTATTCAACAACGGGTGCCAGTAAAAACGTTAACAGCCAACCGCTTCTGGCTGAATACTCCCGCGGACAGGTGGCAGTAGCACATAACGGCAATCTCGTAAACTCTTCTCTGTTGCGGGATGAATATGAAGCGTATGGCAGTATCTTTAAATCAACATGCGATACCGAAATAATCATCCATTTGCTTGCGAAGCCCACCCATGCTGCCAAACCCGATCCTTTGGCGCACGTATTGAACCACCTTCAGGGAGCGTTCTGCCTGTTGTTTCTTTTTGCAGACCGGATTGAAGCAGCGAGAGACCCATACGGCATCAGGCCCCTATGTATCGGCCAAACCGAAAAAGGCAGCTTCGTCGTTGCCAGCGAGACCTGCGCTCTCGATGCAACAGGAGCAAAGTTTGTTCGTGAAGTCGAACCCGGCGAAATCGTTCGACTCGACAAAGACGGCCTCTCCAGCAGATTCTTTGTCCAGCCTGGGACCATCACGCCGGCCCACTGCATTTTTGAGCATATCTACTTCGCTAAACAAAACAGTACATTTTTTGGTGAAAATGTTCACGAGTTCAGAAAAAAACTCGGCAGGCATCTGGCCATAGAGAATCCGGCCGACGCCGATGTAGTCATACCGGTGCCGGATTCAGGGACATCATCGGCTATAGGATATGCAGAACAAAGCAAGCTGCCTTTCGATATGGGACTGGTCAGGAGCCACTACATTGGCAGAACATTTATCTCGCCGGACCAAAAATTAAGAGAGCTCGAAGTCAAACTGAAGCTGGCCGTGGTAAAAGAAGCCGTGGCCGGAAAGCGTGTCGTAGTCGTGGATGATTCAATCGTCCGCGGTACAACCACAAGAGGCAAGATTAGAACACTGCGCCAAGCAGGCGCAAAGCAAATCCATATGCGAGTGAGCTGCCCGCCGATACGATTCCCCTGCTTCTACGGCGTTGATTTCCCAACTAAAGAAGAGCTGTTAGCAAATAATCGCACTCTGGAACAAATAAGAGATTTCCTCGAGGTGGATAGTGTCGGCTATCTGTCGCTGGAGGGACTGCTCTCCTGTGCGGCAATGCCGGCCAATCACTACTGCACAGCCTGCTGGAGCGGCAAATATCCAATCCCTGTAAACACGGAACTTAAAAGGTCTGCTATCGCCCGCGGCAATAAGCACCCCTTCGACAATCGGCAGGAAAAAAATGAGTAAATACATCAGTTACGAACAGTCCGGCGTGAGCATCAATGCCGGCGACGAGATGGTTCGGCAAATCCAGTCCTGCGTTGCCAGCACGTTCGGGCCGCGAGTCATCGAGTCCGAGAATGCATTTGCCGGAATGTTTCGGCTCGACTACGATGAAAGACTCTTCAAAAGAAATTACAAAAACCCGGTCCTCGTCGCCTGCACCGACGGCGTGGGCAGCAAAGTCCAATTAGCCGGAAACATAAAAAAGTACGACACGGTAGGCATCGACCTGGTGGCGATGAACGTCAACGATATGCTCGTACAGGGAGCCGAACCACTGTTCTTCCTCGATTATCTTGCCGTCAATAAGCTGGAGCCGAAGGTCATCGCCGAGATAATAAAGGGCGTCGCGGCCGGCTGCCGACTGGCTGACTGCGCCCTGATAGGTGGCGAAACCGCTGAAATGCCCGACACCTACCGCAAAGGAGACTTCGATATGGCCGGTTTCGCAGTCGGCATCGTCGAGCGGAAAAAAATCATCACCGGCAAAACAATCAGAAAAGGCGATGTCATACTGGGTCTGGCCTCAAGCGGACTGCACAGCAACGGCTACACGCTCGTTCGCAATATCTGTTTCAAGAAGGCCGGCCTGAAAATGACTGATACTCCGGACGAGCTGGATGGCGCCGTGCTGGGTGACGTGCTGCTGGAGCCGACGCGAATTTACGTTCGGCCGATAGTGAAACTGCTCTCGCAGTACAAGGTCAAACGCATCGTCCATGGCATGGCACATATCACAGGCGGCGGACTCGTTGGAAATATTCCGAGAGTACTGCCGAAAGATTGTAATGCGGTAATTAAAAAATCGAGCTGGCCGGTTCCAAAGATATTTACTTTCCTGCAGGCACAAGGGCCTGTCGATGAGGCCGAGATGTTCCGTGTCTTTAATATGGGGATAGGCTTTGTACTGATAGTGGCGGAGGACTTCGCACATTCTATAATCAAAAAACTCTCGCGTTTCGGCGAAAAAGTATATAAAATAGGCAGAATCACAACAGGGATGGGCAAAGTAGCCCTTAAATAGCTTATGGATGACAAGATGTGGCAGCCACACGACTTAGCAGCGTCGCTAAGCGCTCTGGATGAAAACCGCATATCGCAAAGGAGGTAAATATGAGTGGCATTTGTGGAGTGGTCTCGAAGGGTGACTGCGCAGAAACCCTACTATACAGCACAGATTACCATTCGCATCTGGGAACCGAGTACGGCGGCTTGGCAGTGCTTGGAGAAGACTTCACACGCCAGATTCACGACGTGAGCCAGAGCCAGTTCAAGTCAAAATTTTACGATGACTACAAACGTATGAAAGGCAACAAGGGAATCGGCGTTATCAGCGCGTCCGAAGAACAGCCGATTTATCTGAATTCAAAATTCGGACCCTTCTGCATAGTAACCAACGGAATCATAGAAAATACCAACGAGCTTGCGGCAAATCTGTTAAAGAAGGGCCTTTCTTTCACAGAGGTAAGCGAAAAAACTGTCAATACCACGGAGTTGATAGCAAAACTAATCAGCCAGGGAAGCGACCTCATAGACGGCATAGAGAAGATGTTTGATGCTATAGAGGGCTCCTGCTCACTTCTGCTGCTGCACCGCGCCGGCATATATGCAGCAAGAGACAGATTCGGATACACGCCGCTTATCATCGGCAAGCGGGACGACGCCTGGGCGGTGACGAGTGAGACCTGTGCCTTTCCAAATAACGGCTTCGAGATAACAAAATACCTCGAACCGGGTGAGATAATCCTGATAAGTGAAGATGGCATCGTACAAAGAAGACCAAACAAAGGAAGTATAAACCAAATTTGTGCATTCCTCTGGATATACACCGGCTTTCCCGCCTCGAGCTATGAAGGTATAAACGTCGAAATCGTCAGGGAAAGATGCGGCCGGTGCCTTGCAAAACGCGACAAAGACATCAACATCGATGTGGTCTCAGGAGTGCCTGACTCCGGCGCCGCCCACGGATTAGGGTATGCGATGGAGTCCGGTAAGCCGTTCAGGCGGCCGCTTGTGAAATACACACCGGGATACGGCAGAAGCTATACGCCGCCTTCTCAACAGACACGCGATCTCATCGCAAAGATGAAACTCATCCCCATTAAAGAGGTAATCAAGGGTAACCGCATCATCGTGTGCGAGGATTCTATTGTAAGGGGAACGCAGCTTAAAAACTTCACTATAAAGAAACTCTGGGACTGTGGCGCCAAGCAGGTGCACGTAAGGCCGGCCTGCCCGCCTCTTATGTTCCCATGCAGGTTCAATCTTTCCACGCGCTCTATCCACGAGCTTGCCGCCCGCAAGGCTATTCGTGATCTGGAAGGTCACGACCTGAAAGACGTATCAGAATACCTAGATTCCAATAGCGAAAAATACAAAAAAATGGTCGAATGGATTAAGCAGGATTTAGACGTTACAACACTGCGATATCAGACAGCGGACGATATGATAGAAGCCATCGGGCTGCCCCGGGAAAAGCTCTGTCTGTACTGCTGGACGGGCGAATGCCCAAAACAAGCGCGTCCAAAATCGGCGATAGATATCGTGGAGATAAAAAAGCCCGCTGCGAAAAAGCCAAGAGAAACAAAGGTCCCACTTTGACCGGTACTTTATAAACAATATAATACTAACATTTATAGGCCGTGACTTGCGGATTGAAAATCGAAAGTCACAAATCCAAAATAAAGTTGGCTAAGCTCGGTGCATCGGCAGGTATTTATGCCTGCCTTGCCCTCTGTTTGTATCTGCCCCATCTCAAAAAGTTCGCCCCGCTACAGTACCTTGTGGTTGTAAATATATGCCTGGCGGCCCTGGGTTGTTTCATTCTTAGTCGACGGTGGGTAGCTTCGTTTATAGGCTCATTTTTCGCAGGAGCTATCTATGGCTTCGGGCCGCTCGGGCTCTGGCTGTCCGGTTATCATCCGACGGCCAGTCTGCTTGCAGCAGCTATACCCTGGCTGTTTTGTCCGGCTGCTCTGTGTTCCAAGAGAAAGTGGTGGATAAGTGCGCCTCTCTCCGCCCTGCCGTTTATAGCGATAGTGCTTGCCTTCCAAGTGGCCGCCCACTACCGCCTGTTCCCGATTCCAATACACACCAGGCTGCATTTAGCCGACCTGACCGGCCTGCTGGCTCCGCTCGTTGCGGCTGAGCGAACGATGCCTCTGGTGGGCTTCTATCACGTACCTATAGCTGCGCTGGTGCTTGGCTTGGCTATGCTTATCAAAGCCCGGCGGCTCGGTCTAATGGTAATCTTTGCCGTCGGCACAATATTGGCCTTCTTTGGGCCATTTTTCAACATCAGCCCGATTCTCTGGCTGACTATTCCCGTACTTTGCTGCTCGGTCGTCATTGGTGAGGGACTACAGGGATTTGCTTTAGCCGGCTATGCCGACAGAAAATGGCTCCTGATTACCACCACCATCATGGCCGCCCTTGCTATCACAGTCCTGCTTCTGGCGACAAAATACAACAGCATATTCGCAGGCCTTGGGACCAAATACGCAAGGCTTCTTGCGCAAACCGCCAAGCTGTACTTACTGGGCGCCATTGCGACAGGCATAATATTCTTCATGGCACGCGCCAAACTGCGGCTTGCTCCGCTTCGGCTGATTATTCTATCTTCGGCAATGATGGTTGATATACTCTTCTGCACAAGCTTTATCGCATACCGAGTTCTCTAAAGTACAAACGATTACGGTAGAGTTGACCCACATATAGGCATCGAATCAAGAAAAGGTTTCCCGCTCGATTTGGCCGAGGTAGAATCGGCCGTCCCGCTGCATAAAGTGTACGATGGCGTCGAACTGCTGGTCTATGAAACGGGTTTCGTTCGAGACCAATGCCATCCCAATAACTGCATGTGTCTTTTCATCCTGATGGTCGACCTCTGAAACGGAGATATTGAACCTGCTCTTCAATCGGCCGATCACGCTTTTGACGATGCCTCGCTTTTCCTTCAGCGAGGTAATCCCCTGCAAATGAAGCTGAGCTTTCATCACGCCGATAATCATACTCGACTCTTAATGCTCGTTCTTTGTATCTGCTCTGCCATCCCTGCTATATCAAGCCACCGGATTACAATATCAAAATCGCTCCGCCGGATCAATACTTTGTCAATGAGACAAAAAATAGCGAAGCCCCAAAACCGTCAGGAAAAAACAGCCAATTGCGAATTTTGAATTCTCGGCGGCAGGCAGAATCTCTTTGACGTAGTTCACAAGGCTCTCTTGTCTTTTGTCAACTATATCATGTGCTATGGCTTATGATATCCATTACCTTTTTGTCGAGAGGATCGGCAAGCTGCTTTCTTATCTTGACTTGCCATCTTCGAGGCATCGCACCAAACGCTTCTCTTATCGAATCCACCTTCCCCTTGTCAATGAGAGCTTCCAGTACCCTCATTGCCGCCTCTTTGTCTTTGGCCTGCTTCTCAGGTCCCGGTCTTCTGCTTAGAACGACCAGCTTATGCAATGCAAAATTAGCTGGGTGAGGCAGCATCACAGAGATTCCCTCAACCTTCATCGTAATGGTGCTTTGAGCAAGAAAATCCAGAAACCTCAGCGCCTGGGCATTCAAACCAAGTTTGGGCAGAGGATATGGCTTGTAGGAAGCCCTGCCCCGTTCGGGAACGAGGAACTCCACTATGAGCTCCGGGTGTTCCAATCTGATGTATCCTTCTGGGCCGGTAAAACCGACGACGAAACCAAGGTCCCTCAGTAATTCCGCGACATCAACCTTGGTTTTAGTTGACGACGGCCGTGGAATAAGCAGATCCACATCCCGAGTCTTAAGAGGTGCCAGATAGGAAGCGTCACCGAAGAAGTCCTTGTAAAACAGCGTACACCAGCTTCCGACAATTACGACGTCTTTCAAAACACCCGCCTTTTCCAACCTTCTCAAGACTTCAATACACAATTCATACTGACTCTTTGCCACGCAACGCGGTCCTTAGAAATTTGATCTGCTTTTTCGTCTCAGACAGCAATTTACGATATTGGGCCCTGTATTTTTTGTCCTCATCGTACTTCTTGACTTCCTCATCGGAGAGCTTGCCTTTGTATATAAACTTGGGCCCGCCCTTCTCCCTGACCTGCAGGTAGTAATACTCGTGTCCCTTGATCTTCTTTTTCACGAGGCTGCCTTTGGGCAGCTTGGCCAGCTCTCTCTCGTAGCTCTTCTTCATTGCCAGGGAATTAGCAAGTTCTTCCTTTAGAACACTCTTTATGACTTTCATCTTTGGTCTTCCATCCGAAAAAGAAAGTTACCATACAACCTGCAATATAGTATACCTTGTATGGTAACCCGCGCCAACAGTTACCTTACAACCGTGCGATTTCGAATGTATGTATGATAACCATAGCATATCATACCCGTACTTGAACAAAAGCCACGACAGCCGCGAGACAACAATATCAAAATCACTTCGCCAGATCAATCCATCGCCGCAGTGTCAAAAAGCCAACCGACCAGAAAACTGTTGTGTGCTGAGGCCCGATGTGATACTCTAACACGGCAAAACTATGAAAATAGTGTTTCTAAGAACCAGTCCTGTACAATTTAGGAGAGTGGCAATGGGACCTATACTTGCAGCATCCTTAGATTTTGAAGTGGCTGTAGGGCTTATCGTTTCCTCGGCGGCCTTCATAGGGTTCAGCTTCCTAATAGTCTTGGCCGTTCGCTCGGTGCCGAACAAATTGCTCCTGCTGGGTTTTCTCGTGGCAATCGCTGCAGTTGTATTTGCCGCGATTCTGCCCAGCGCTGGAAAGTTGGCGATTGCCCTAATGATACCCGCTATCGTGTTGATTCTCATCGGCGCGATTTGCCTAGCCATCGGCTTCGTGGCCAAACTGGTCAAATCCGATAGAAAAGACCAGCTCCCGCCCTAACCAATCTGTCACAGGATTCACAAAAGACTCCGAGTCGCAACCATACATATATTGACCAGCAATCCATCGGAGGAGCATCAAGCATCAAGTCACGCTTTCACTTCCGCTACGATTTGCCGTGTCTGGGGAGATTGCAGCTTCTGAGCTTGTTTGAAGGCGGCGATGGATGATTCGTTCTGTTTCTTGAAAAGCTCATTGCCGGCGATAATCTCCTGCAGTGCCTTTGACTTTGTCCTGGCCTGTTTTAAGAACCGAACCGCCCTCGTGCCGTACACTCCGCCCAGCAGGGCAAAGATACCGATACCCAGCTCCAGCGCGTTATCGGCCACCTGCCACGCATCGGGCCTTTCCATCGACTCGGCCAGAGCCGTCCTCCCAAGCTGCCAGCTCGATTCGCTAAGTATCTGCTCAGCCGTATCGGCCTGCGGCAGCTCTTTCGGCAGACCGTAATACGAAGTGACGGCCCTGCTCTGAAGCTGTGACAGCTTGGTCAATGCCTGCAACTTTTGCGAGGCGGCCTCGCTTTCCGCTGTCGCCGCAGCTATTGCCGCCGTTCGGCTGTGCAGCCAAACGTTTTGCTTCTGTGCCTCGCCCGGTGCAATCCGCAGGCTGTCACATCCACATAATACGAAGCCCAGCACAACTAAAATCGCTAAAAACTTTTTCATCTTTTCTCCCTTAATCTCACAACGTTTCAGTATAATATCATTACGCGGTCAATACCGGAAATTTGCCAATGGATACAGCAAGAAAATTCAAACCTAAAACCATACTTTTATGGCAAAAGATCGCAGACCACCCTGAGGCCCAGCGAATCATAAGGTTATTTCCCTCTACCCGTGTGCGAATAATAGAACATCAACGCAAGCCCCCTTCGCCGGAAATGTCAACCGCCCAAGCATTACTCGCCGGAAAAAGAACCTTGATGATTGGCCAGACCTCATCATTCATTGGAAAGTTCGACGGCCGACTCGGTGCCAATCTTCATTGTTGTCCCTACCATAAACTGGTGCCCATCTCAAACGGCTGTCCCTATTACTGTACATATTGTTATCTGGCGTTTGTATATAGCAAGTACTCACCATTTATTAAGATAAATATCAACTACGAAACAATGTTCAAACAGCTACGAAAGACAATTTCCCTCACACAGAAAAAAACCAGCTTCAATATGGGCGAGATGCTTGATAGTCTTGCGCTCGACCACATAACAAATCTGACAAGTAAGTTAGTTCCATTTTTCTCCGGCTTTTCTAATGCGTACCTAATGCTGCTGACCAAGAGCAGTAATATCAACAACCTGCTTGCCATTGAGCCGAATGAACATACAGTTGTTTCCTGGAGTCTCAATGCTCAAGAGCCAGTCGAGCTTTACGAATCGGGCACAGCCAGTCTCAACGAGAGAATCAAGGCTGCCAAACTATGTCAGGACAAAGGCTGGCGGATACGATTTCGCATTGATCCCGGCATTCTCTATCATAACTGGCAGGCCGACTATGCCAACTTAATTCAGAAAACTCTAACTAACACCAAGCCCGAAAACATAACACTCGGTATGTTAAGGCTTCTGCCAGGTCACCTCCACCTTGCAATGGATGCATACGACAATCGTGCCAGAACGCTCTGCGAACATAAATTCGTTAAAGGAGCTGCCGATGGCAAACTACGTTATCCGCCACAAGAGCGAATCAATTTCTACACATTTCTAATTGATATGATTCGCAGCTTCGACAAAGAAGTCTCTATTGGCCTCTGCAGAGAAACACGCGAAATTTGGAACATCTTTAAGGACCGCTGCGAACCCAAAAAATGCAACTGTGTCGTCTGGTAACAGTCACGCAATAGAATTCTGTCTAACTATCTTTTTTTTCACGGATGGTGCATACAAACAGCGATAATACACATAAGTATAAGTCTCGTTATCATTTCTCTTTGGGTACACCTGTTGTGTTAGTACCTTTTTTTCGCTTGAGATCCCTATCGCTTTGCTCAATCGGCGTACAAGTGATGTTTGAAACTTATCCTGTAAAACCAGCACTCTTCCCCTGTGACTACAGAGCCTTTCGATATTAAACAATCCATTAACAAGGCTATTAAATCCGCTTTCTTCATTTAATGGCGATATAATATAGGAAAAGATTATTATGTCGTATGTACCAAGGTTAAGCCTTACGCGTTGAAGTTGGCTCATGTTGTCAGGGAAAGCCTTATGAATACTAATCATGTGGTTGTTAATGATACTCTTGGTATGTCCTGTCCTCATGCGAAAATAATTGCGCAACATATCTTGACCAGTACCAAGACAAATGCTTGATGTATCATTTAGCACATACGTTATATTCACTGTTTCGCCTTTTGGCCATTCTCCTACACACCCAAGATGTTCAAGAAGACAAGCGAGCATATCAGTGATTGCTAAAGAAGCAACCGCAGGTCCTGAACCGACATCAAGAATCCGTAAGTGTCCTGAACCGACAATGTTTAGAAAATCCTGAGAGGTCATATAGTCGACCAGACTATTCTGTGATTGGAAAAAATGCCGGGCAAAAAAAACATCCAAAAACGCTCGCATGCTTGCCGGAGTAGCGGGATAGCGAGTATCTGTTTCCGAAACATTACTTCTTGGCAATCTGGATATCTGATACCTTAATACTGATCTCGCCGCATCAGACAATCGCCATATACCATCCGGGCATAAACCTTTGTATACAAGATTTTGCAATGTTCCGCTCATAAGTCTGTCTAATTTGCCACAATCAAAACGTCTTCCCCTGCATATCTGTCGGTGGCTCTTTAGTTAAGGCTTTTTCGAGCGCACGAAGACGGTATTCGTAGGAAATGCTCTTGCTCCAAAGCGATTCCAGCTTCGCCTCAAAAGTCTTTTGGAACTGACACAGATACGTTACATCACGCTGCAGCAAGTCAAGCTGCCTCTGCAAATTGACCCAGCTGCCCACAATCAAAGAGGCCAGAAACACCAACTGAACCAATACAGAGACATTAATCTGCCTATTAAACTCCCAGCTTCGTGGCTTTTCAAACTTGGCATCATTCATCTTGCTATTATTTTCCACTCGCTTTTCAATATTATCCATCACTTCAGGAAGGACCTGCCTTAATCGCACCGGTTCAGATAAACGTCCCTCGTCTTTTGTTTCTCGTATGTCATTTCCCATTTCACGGCTCTGCATAGAAAACGTTCTTGTCACCGACCCTGAGCATTGCCGCATACGTCCCCGCCGACAGCGTTCCCTCTTGAAGAAACGACTCAGCCAGATTGACCGCCTGCATTTGCTGTCCGATTTCGACCGGCAGCGAGCCGGGCCCGCCTATTTCTACGGCAATAACGTTATATACATTGTAGGAGCTGTGGCTCTTTACCTTAACCGCCCAGCCGGATTCTCTCGCCCCGGGCGATGTAACAATCGACACCTCCCGTTCCTCCTGCGAACCTTCTCTGGCAAGCCGTTCCAGAAGCTGCCGACTATTAATGCTCTCCTGACCATTACTCATAGCTGCGGTATCCTCTTACGAACGATTTTCAAATTCGTGCATTGCTTTGTAAAATCCATCTGCACCCGCTCTATCCAGCTCGTGCTGCGGTTATCACTCTTATAACTGAGAAGATCCCTGCTCTCAGGGCTGGATGTCACCCTGTCGCCAACCCTGTAATCAAAGAGAAAATGCGGCGTCTGCACATCGAACGTCTCAATGACCTCAGCACCAGTCAAAGCTGTTTTACGCACGAATTCATACAAGGCCGTAGAGTCGTCCGCCTCATCAGGAGCACCCAGCGCGTCATCGTTTGAGTTTACAAAGATACTCTGGCCTGATACCTTGCGATACTTGAACTGACGAGGCAGTGTAATTAAATGTTCAATCACAGGAACCGTTGAGCCGACAGGGCCATCTGCAACCACACAGCTTAACCTCTCGTCGCTGACAACAGCCGCCGTTATTCTGAACTTCAAAACACCTTTCAGAGCAGCTATCCACGTGTTCGCATCCAACCGATCACTGCTGAGCCAAATGCCGCATTCATCGAGCAGGTTATTAAACGCGTAAAGGTACTGCCACCAGTGCAAACCATTATCAAACGATACCTG
>CAYVIT010000076.1:0-16320 GCA_964451425.1 uncultured Pirellulales bacterium | reverse complement strand
AGGTATATAGCCAAAGGTTTCTATCTCGTCGACCTTTTTGCTGCTTTCGGCCCTGTTCCATATAATACCGATTTCTTTTACGGATATCGGCAGTTGTTTGGCAAGCTCAGAAATCCTCCGGGCAGTAAGGGTACCGAGAGCAGTTGGTTCCGCCACGATGAATAGCAGGTCGACATTATTTGTGGTTCGGCGGGACAGGTGCTCCATTCCCGCTTCATTATCGATAATAACATATTGATACTGTGGGCTTAGTTTGTCCATGAATGTTCGCAGCATATTATTTGCGGCACAGTAGCAGCCAGGTCCTTCCGGACGACCCATAGTTAGCAAATCAAAGCCGTTAGCTTCGGTAATCGCCTGCTGGATGCCGTATTCAAATGACCGCACTCGGTCCATACCTGAGTTGGTGGGCGTATTTTCAACAACTTTTTCCCGGACATCGGCAATTGAGGCTGCCGGTTCAACTCCTATCATCGGCGCCAGGCAGGCATTGGGGTCGGCATCTACGGCCAGTATAGCGCCTTGCGATTGGCTGGACAGAATCCTGATAATCATGGCCGACAGCGTTGTTTTGCCGGAGCCGCCTTTTCCACTTATAGCAATTGTTGTCGCCATATCTTATATATCAGTGAGCTAAAATGACTAAAGTGCCTAAATTGAACTAAAATTATACCAATCCAGACGTTTCTCTGCGTCTATTTCTTACCAATAGATGTAAAAAGAGCAAGCAATTCTCCACATTCTTCATCCCGATAAATCGGGATTTCACTTTTTTCCAGGACAGCCATTTTAGCTTTACAATTACTTCAAGCCAGTATTGTGTTTCACTGGATTCACTTTCACAGATTGTAATATTGTTTTTGAAATCGGCTTTGCTTCTTGCCCGATTGGCTTCTCTATAATTTGCACCAACAGAAGTACCTGACTTTGTGATTTGAGTTCTTATAACCTTCCCTTCAGGTGTGTTAGGTAAAGTTTTTGATAAACGGATTATACTTACAGCGAATTCTCGCGTTCTTTTTTCAAGTTCTTTGCCGAATTTTTTATTATCCATAACTTTAGACACTTTAGGCACTTTAGTTCACTTTAGACACTTTTTACACTCGCCACCGATGGGAACAGGGACAAATCCGTATGGGGCAGAAAATTTGCTCTAACAAATTCATCCATATAGCCCGAATGACTCATCAAATCGAAATATGTCATACTGTTGGCGATTTTTTCGGCTGTTTCGAGAGCCTTTCGACTCATCAGGACCGTCTTTGCCCCGGCAATTGAAGTGTTTCCCACGAACCGAATTTTCTCCACGGGTACATCAGGCAGCATTCCGACGGTAACGGCCTGCTGAACGTTCATAAAGTTTCCGAAGCCGCCGGCGATGTAAATGGTATCGATGTCTTCTACTTTAGTTTGCGTCGAGTTCATAAGAACTCTAATCGCGGCAAAGACACCGGCTTTGGAACGGACCAGATTGTCGATATCGGCCTGGGTGATTACTATTTCCTGGTGTTCGTTGGCAGGCGGTACCAACTGGAATTGCAAGCCGTCTTCACCTTCCGTTAATCTGGTGTCCCCGTTGGTTTTGAATCGGCCGGTTCGGTCTATGATGCCGTTTGTAAACAGTTCAGCAATTGTGTCCAGGAGTCCTGACCCGCAAATGCCGGCCGGATGTTTATTGCCAATCGTCTTGAACTCGATGGAGCCGTCCGGCGCAATGTCCAGTTTTTCTATGGCCCCGGCTCCCGCCCTCATGCCGTGCTTGACGCCGCTTCCTTCAAATGCAGGGCCTGCCGAGCTTGAAGCACAAACCAGCCAGTCTCGATTGCCGAGAACCACCTCACCGTTTGTCCCGATATCAACAAAAAGCGAGACTTCTTTTTTGGTATAAATTCGTGTGGTTAGAACGCCTGCTACGATGTCACTTCCAACATAAGCTGCCACACTGGGCAGGCAGTATAGTAAACCTCGCTTGTTGATCTGTATGCCTACCTCTGCAGCGCGAATGGGGGGCACAAAGCTGGCTGAGGCGACATACGGCTCTCTGCGTATTCGCGTAGGGTCTAAATTCAGTAAGAAATGCACCATAGCGGTGTTGCCGGAACATATTACTGCGGTTATATCATGCAAATCTACGTTTTGCCTTGCTGCCAGGGTTACAATGAGGTTGTTTACATCGTGCACGATTCGATTTTGCATCTCGTCGAATGCGTTATTTTCTTCTGCATAGATGATTCGGCGAATATAGTCTTCGCCAAAGTTTATCTGGCTGTTATATATAGCCTCATTATCTATTGTCTTTGAATTGGTGAGGTCAAGAAGATGGGCCACGACCGTTGTAGTACCCAGGTCGACTGCGACAGCAAAATTTGTTTTACATTGTTTGCTCGGCTCAACCTCTATCACTTCCGTGGTACCGCTTCGCTCGCCAATAGTGACCGCGACCTGGTAATTCGTTGACTGAAGAACTTTCGAAAGTCCCTGTAGAATGCGAAAGCCGGTCTGCATTATGGGAGCGTCAATTTGCTCTCGTATCGCAACATACAGACGTTCGTGGTCTGCCGTATGGTCGTGTACCGTTGGCGGCGACATATTAACCTCAAGTTTCCGGACCAACGGGTCAAACTCAAACACGCCCTCCCGAACATCACCGGCAAGCTCACTAAATCTGTGGGCGTCGGAGTCCATAAGTATTTGACTTGTTCCCAGGGTGTGGAACTTTGGAACGGTTATGGTCATATCCGAAAGGACTTTTGTCTGGCAGGCAAGCACAATATTTTCGCGTGTTTCTTCCGGTGTCAGTAAAGTTGTGGGTTTGCTTTGGAACTGTCCTTCGTCGATTACTACTTTGCATTTGCCGCAGTAACCGTCTCCTCCGCAGATACTGCTTAAATATACGCCGGCTTTACGGGCCGCCTCGAGCAGAATGGTACCGGCCGGTACTTCGGTTTTAAGGCCGCTCGGCTCAAAACACACTGTGCATTTTTTCGGTTTCCCGTCCATTCTCGATACTCCATTCTCGATACTCGGTTCTCGATACTCGAATCTCTTCCTCTGCGAGCATCGAGCAAGCTGATTATTTCAAAATCCTTAACAATGCGTGTGCAACAAGTTGCACACCCTACGTGTCTAAAGTGCCTAAAGTTATGGATTATTTTTTTCACTTTAGTTCACTTTAGGCATTTTAGCTCACTTTAGACACTTTTACTTCCAGACTTCCTGCAGAAACTTTGGTATCATCGATGATTCTCTTGGACCAACCATGATTTCCCAACCTGTAGCTTCTTCGAGTTTGCCGCTCATCACCGCCACGTAACCGGGAATTATCAGTTTGCGATGCTTAACCAGGTTTTCCGCCTCAAATTTTTTCATGGCGTCAGCTACGTTTTTATCGTTGAGCTTGTCGCCGGAGTAGGCTGTAAGCACACTTGTGCCTTCGGTATCAACGACGAGAATATAGCTTGGCACCCTGCTGGCCTCGACATCCGATTCCACGGTGTAGTATGTCAATGAAAAGTTAGTTGTAAACATCAGAGGAGCATTCTCGTCCGGTTCCCCGATGGGATATATCTTGGGCTCTACCTGTATGGGTTTTTGTGGGTCACTGAAGATATTCATCCTTGCTGTCAGCATGGGTAAGAACGTGTATGGCTCGACCGTGTCTACAACGACAATGCTGGAGTGTTTGCAAATCAGGCTTGTACCGTAGGCTGTCTGTGTGTCTGCGTCGCCCTCAGCAGCAAAGGACATAGTCGGATGCCCTAATGGCCTGAAGTTTTTTTTCAACGCCAAAGCCCGTATTTTTGAAAGATTATACAATTGGTCCCGCAGGCCTAAACCATCAAGGCTCAATACGATGTCCTCGACTCCCTCGGCTTTGATTTTTTCGGTCAGGTCCGCAAGGGCCTCGACTGAATCGGCACAAGCGAGGAGTGGACACTTATTTTCCTTGGCGATTTTGGCCATAGCCTGGGCGGTATCCGGTTTAGCCCGCCCGATTAAGGGAGAGCTATCACCTGTCTTGGCGACCGCCGCGGCTACTGCATCAGGCGAATCTGAAATGAGGATTACGGCCAGCTTGCTGTTATCTTTTACGGCTGCGGCAGCGGTGGCGAAAACATCGGCAGAACCACTGTCGTTCGTAACCGCTATAGCGTTAACTGCAATGTGCATCCCGACACGCTCAAACTGCAGTTTATTTATGGACTCGATGCGTTCTTTCAAATCCTGACCGGTAAGCTTGTCCGATACAGTTACAGCCAGGACAGTCGGATTGTGAAATTTTTCTTCGTGCCGGAACATTACCGTTTCCTGGCCAACCTGGACCTGACTGTCACCGCTTCCGAACTGTACAAGCCTAATTGGCGGGGCAGCGGCGGCAGCAAGCTGTTCTTTGGCTTCTTCCGAAACGTCGGGGCAGTCTTCGAGTTTAGCGCGTTTCTGAGCAAGCTGCATGGCAAAGGCCAGACAAGTAGGCATACCGCACTTTTTACAGTTGGTTTTTGGTAGGAGTTTGAAGATTTCTAATCCTGTTAGCGCCATGATATTTTTCCTTTTAAATCAAAGGGGCAAAGGTTCAAAGGGAATTTGAAATTTCAAATTTGAAATCTAAAATTATATCCATTAACCATTCACCAGTTACCAGTTACCAAAAAATTAGAACATAGGTTCCAAAGCCGTTATTGGGTGGTTGGCTTTAGTAATAAATTCCAGGACCTGTTCTTCTGTTGTTGCGGTAGTTTCATCAGCGATTTTGTCGAGGAACTCCTGGCCGCCGAGTCCGAGATCATCGGCCCTCTTGACGAATGTATCTTTGATTTCCTCTTTCAGCATTTTAGGCAGCCACACAATACGCTTAATTCCACCTTCTGCGGCTATGAATTTTTTCGAGTTAATGTAGTGCTTTGAATGTCCGATGAATCCCGGCGTTTGGTTGCCGCCACCTACGGTGCCTGCCAGTGTTGAAAACTTCATTCCGCACGGAGTCATTTCTATGAACTCACGGTTGACAATCATTATCCCGCCTGTCGACGGCAGCACGGCAGCAATGCATTCGAAGCAGCCGCAGGAGGTCATCGGGTCGGTTATCATGCTGTACTGGCTCATACGCTCGACTCCGCCGCCGCTGGCCTTGAGAACAAATGCGTTTACCTTGTCCCACTGACCGATGGTAGGTTCAATGCACTTGCCTTTCGATATTGGCTGATTTGGCCCCGAGGGAGTTATTTCATACGCCGCCCGGCAGTCCAGCCAGCTATAAGCCCCGCACAAACCAGGCCGCTCCGGCGAAACTACACAGACGTGGTTCGGCGCAAAACTCTGGCACAGAGTGCACGAATAAAACGTATCTATGTCTTCATCCACCATTCCCGCCAATCGTGCATCCCGCTCGGCGTACACTTTCTGGGCCTGTTCCTGCAGTTTCAGGACCTGTTGTTCGTCGTTATATATCTTAATCTGCACCTTGTCAATAATGCTCGAGAAGTGCTCGTGAAACATTGCATGCAGCAGTTTTCCGATATGTTCGAGTCTGAAGCCTGCGCCGAAAGCGTCCTTGCTGATTCGCACCCAGATAATGTCACGCTGGCCCATGTGCCACAGGCCCTGTGCCTCATTCATAAATGTATGTATCTGGCGTTCCAGCACAGGCTCGAAGTCGGGCTGCATTTTTCTTCCCGCCACTTCAACCAAAATCCCTAACGGCATTCTACCTCCCTCTTCAAGCGAATCGACATCCGCTCCTTCTACATCTATTTTTCCATCTTCAACGGCGGCGATGTCCTGTATCCGAAGCCACTCAAACGCCGGTGTCTTTTGGCCCCCAAACTCGCAGTGCATATCGTCTTTGCGGATACGTTCGCCTTCAAACGCCGGGCTGTGCGCCACGGGAATATCCACATGTGCCACCTTTATTTTCAGGCCTCGGACTTCGATGGCTTTTTCCACAATCTGGTCGTGGGGGACATTCGAGACGACGTGTTCGTAAGTGCATACCCCTGTGGGAAGGATTTCCGGAATATCGGAGTCGGCGATTGTCGGGAAGCCATAGTTGATTGCACCAGCCGCCGTGGCGTACCATTCATCGGTAACTTCACCCAGTGCCATGACGAAGGCGAAGATCCTGTTTTTGTTGTAAAGCAGGTTCCGCCGGAAATCACCCGCTTTAACGCCGCCGAAGGTAAGTGCCGCCCGACTGGCAAAACCAAGCGCATATATTGCTGCGCTGATCTCCGGCCCGAAAGGAACCAGTCGGGTGTCCCAGCCCAACTGCACGCCGCCTTCGACAAGCTGCTCCGCAAAAGTAGTGCCGTTATGGTGGCCTGCCATAAAAACATACAAACTTCTTTCCTGGCAATTCCTGGCAATTTTAACTGCTGTCTGCACGTCCGGCGCTGCGCCTACAATAGCAGCAAATCCCGGAGCAGAGCCGTCAACAAATTGGATACCACGCTCGCGCAGAATCACATCATCGGCCGCACCAAGCCAAATACCATCCACAGGATTGGGCCCGATTATATATTTACAGGCCTCGATAATCTCCTCTGCAAAAAGAGTTGCCATACCGGCATCCAGAACCGGTCCAAGATAAGGTGTCCACAACTCATCTTCAACCAGCGGAGGCAGCAAGTCCTTGATCTCTTTCATCACTTCCTCGAAGTCGGCCAAAGTTTCTACCGCCCTTCCTGTTATCGAATAGATGACAGGCATATAGTAACCGGTATTTGGAAACGTAACCGGACAATCTTTGCCCTTTTCATTGATGGCGCGTGTCAAAATCTCCTCGGCCTGTTTGGCTATTCTTCGAGCGCCCTTTATACCTGCTGTTGCAATTATTCTTGACATACTCCGGTCTCCTTTTGTATTTGCTCTATTCTACCGCCAATGTCCGGCGCTCTTCCATATCGTAGAGTTTCCGTTCTTTCTCAACGTTTATTCCGAGGGCATCGCGTTTGGCTTCAATGTGTTTTATCATCATGCCGGCAGCTTTGATTGGGTCTCGTTCAAAGGCCCACTTGCCGCCTACATCCTTTTCAATTTCGTCGGTTAGATAACGCGTTAGATTCGGAGCGCCAAGGATTGGCAGCGGCTCGGCAACAACCGTATAGACACCCGAAGCAACGAAATACATTCCGATGGAAACTGCCTTTTCTGACATCCATTCGGGTGCGGCGCCGGCAACTGGTAAATCTGAAATATCGTCGCCAAGCCCGCCTTCGGCAACCACGTTTGCCAGGGTTGTCAATATCCTGCTGTTATCCACGCACGAGCCGACGTGAAGCACCGGTGGTATCCCAACTGTTTCACATACCTCTGCCAGCCCTTTGCCGCAATATTTCGCTGCCGCATCCGGTCTCATCAGCCCCTCCTTGGCGGCGGCAATTGCGCTGCAGCCCGTGCTTACTACCAAAACATCATTCTTGATGAGTTCCTTAATCATCGTAAGGTGACCGTAATCGTGCACCTGCTTCGGATTATTGCAGCCCACAACCCCAGCGGCTCCGCGAACTCGTCCGTTGATAATATTGTCATTTAGCGGCCGGTAACTTGCACGGAATCGCCCGCCAAGGTGGTAGAAAATATTCTCCGTAGTAAAGCCTGCAATTCCATGCTCCTTCATCTTCGGCACCCTGGCTTTACTTTCTCTTTTTTCAAAATTCTCAATAGCTATCTTGATGATATGACGTGCGATTTCCACCGCCCTGTCTTCGTGGAATTCAATATGCTCTGCTCCGGCGATTTTGCACTTCGGCGAAGTTGTAATCAACTTTGTATGGAAGCACCCGGACAGTGAACCGAGCGCAGGCATAATGCACTGCACGTCCACGGCCATCAAGTCTACCACGCCGGTCATTATAGCTAATTCCTGCTGCAGAAAGTTGCCCGCAACCGGTATGCCATGACGCATCAGAATCTCGTTGGCCGTGCAGCACATACCGGCAAGGTTAATGCCCTCAGCCCCTTTATCTTTTGCCATTTTTACAAGTTCCGGTTCCTGCGATACCGCCACGATTATATCTGACAATGACGGCTCGTGACCGTGCACAACTATATTGACCTTCTTGGCGTCAAGGACACCCAGATTGGCACCGAACCGAATCGGCTGCGGACTGCCAAATAAAATATCTGAAAGTTCCGTAGCAATAAGCGACCCGCCCCATCCATCGGACAGACACGCCCGCAGGCCCTGTTTTACGAGATTCTTGTAATCCGAACCCACGCCTACATGTGTTCTGTGCATAATCTCAACAATCTCGCGGTCAATGGAGCGAGGAGTTATTCCCAATTCTTTCCAGACCTTCTGCCTGGTTTTTGGTGGATAAGCGGCGGCACTTATAAGCGTTCCCTCTTGTTTGCCGAATTCGGCCAGCGCTGCATCTGCCAACTCATTGCCAATCTCCTTCGAGTCTCTGCCTTCGACCTTTATGCCGAATCTTGCCGCAACCTCCCTCAATTTCAATTCGTCCTTGATCATATAGTCACACTGCTCGCTTTCGACAGCCATCTTGAACGTGTGTGCGATATCTCGGCCGTGGTCGGAATGTGCCGCAGCGCCGCCGGCAACCATCCGCACCAGGTTTCTGGCCGCAATCGTATCAGCCGTTGCACCGCATATACCGGCTTGCGGCCCATCCCCAAACGGGTCAATTCGACACGGCCCCATAGAACAATTCCGGCAGCATATCCCAAGTTTTCCGAAACCGCATTGAGGTTGTTGTTCCTCAAACCTGTCCCACGCATTTTTTATGCCCGCCTCACACATAATCTTGAGCATTTCCTGGGCCGCTTTGTCGCTACTACGTTTTTCCGGATCCATAACAATTCCTTAGTAATTAGTTAACCTCAATAAATTGAAAAACAATCCTTATACCATATTTGGTTCCGTGTTTCAAGCAGCTGATGGCTTCTGCTCAGCCGCCCGTCACGGTAGAACCTTATTTTTTGCGAAATGTGACTGCTCCAAGCTGTGCAACGGTCTGCAATCTTCTGCATTTCGGACACAGACGAAGACGTGCACGGAATTCTTCACTATTTAGATTGGCTTTTGTTAAGGCTTGCTCATTTACCAGTGTGCTGGTTATGAGTGCCCCACATTCCTGGCATACAAGCAACTTTGCCCGCGACTTGAATGGGGATATCTCCACTTCCTGCTCTTCTTTGTGGAACCTCACTTTGATGGTTCCGACCGGACAGATTGCAGCACACGCCCCGCAGCCGATGCAATCCTCGGAAGGCTGTCGGAAGGGTGCCGCAACAACCCTTTCCGCGCCGCGACCGGCAAATCCGATAGCGGCCTTGCCGATTATCTCTTCGCATACCTGGACACATAAGCCGCACAGAATGCAGTTTCGCTGGCTCTCCGTAACATTCGGGTAGCGTGTCTCTTTTACACCCATGCGTTCGGCCAGTGCCTTTAGCTCCTCGCTCTCCGGTGCCCGCGCAAGCAATAGCTCCATCACACCTCGTCGTGCCTGCTGTGCACGCTCGCTTGAAACGTAAACAACAATGTCCCGCCGGACCGGGTAATTACACGCGGTAACCAGTTGCCTCCATTCACCGCGGTCAAGCTCCACCATACATAGTCGACACGATGCTTCAGAGGAAACAGCCGGGTGATAACACAGCGTAGGAATCCAGATGCCAGCCTTTTTCGCGGCATCCAGAATCGTCGCGTCCTTTTTGACCCTGACCTTACATCCATCTATCGTTACTGTAGGCACTGGCTTACCTTTCCTTATACTTTCAGCACTGCGGCAAAGGGACATTTCTCCCAGCAGATCCCGCAGAGCGTACATTTTTCCTGGTCAATTACATGGGCAACCTTCTTTTCGCCGGTAATGGCGCCTACCGGGCAGTTCTTCAGACAAATACCGCAAGCCTTGCAGGCTTCCGAATCGATTTCATAACGGAACAGCCCGCGACACTCCTTTGCAGGGCAGCGCTTCTCTTTAATGTGTGCTTCGTATTCGTCACGGAAATAGCGTATTGTAGACATAGTTGGATTTGCGGCGGTCTTACCAAGGGCGCATAGGGCCGTTCCTTCCAACAGTTCCGCTAACTCCTCAAGCCTCTCCAAATCTCCGGCCTGTCCTTCCCCATCGGTTATGCGGTCGAGAATATAAAGCATCTGTGACAGGCCTTCCCGGCAGGGGGTGCATTTGCCACAGGATTCTTTCTGAAGAAAATTGGTGAAGTACTTGGCGACGTTGACCATGCAGGTGTCTTCGTCCATGACAATCATACCGCCGGAGCCCATCATTGAACCCAGCTTGGTGAGCTCATCGAAGTCCACACGGGCATCGAGGTGCTCTTCCGGTATACATCCGCCGGAGGGGCCTCCTGTCTGGACCGCTTTAAAACGCTTGCCGTCGCGTATTCCGCCGCCGACTTCGTCGATAATTTGTCTAAGTGTCATGCCCATAGGCACTTCCACAAGCCCGCTATTAACCACTTTTCCGACCAGGCTGAAAACCTTTGTTCCCTTGGACTTCTCCGTCCCTATGCTGGCGAAGGATTTCCCACCCCCGTTAATAATAGCGGGCACGTTTGCCCAAGTCTCCACGTTGTTGAGATTGGTGGGTTTTTCCCAGAGGCCGCTTTCCACGGTATGGATATACTTTGCTCTCGGCTCGCCGGTCCGACCTTGCAATGATGCCATCAAGGCTGTGGACTCTCCGCAGACAAATGCACCCGCGCCGCGGTTGATGCGGATATCGAAGGAAAAAGAGCTGCCCAGGATGTTTTCACCCAGAAGGCCCAGTTCTTTTGCTTGTTCAATCGCCAGCTTTAGGCGTTCTACCGAAAGTGGGTATTCGTTTCGGACATAAATATAACCATCTGAGGAGCCGATGGCGTATGCCCCGATGAGCATACCCTCGATGACGGAGTGGGGATTTCCCTCCATAATAGCACGGTCCATAAAAGCGCCTGGGTCTCCCTCGTCACCGTTACAAATGACATACCTTGGTGAACCTTCAGCTTCTTTGCAGGAGCGCCATTTCCTTGCGGTGGGAAAGCCTCCACCGCCGCGCCCCCTAAGCCCTGCTGTCTCCACCTCCGAAATGACATCTTCGTCTGTCATTGAGGATAAAACTTTTGCAAGAGCGCTGTATCCACCCAGCGCGATGTAATCGGTAATCTTTGTGGGGTCAACAAGGCCGTTGTAGGCCAAAGCGATTCGCTTTTGTACTTTGTAGAAGGGGATTTTATCGACGGTTTCTGCTTTCTGGCCTGTAACAGGATTCTCGTAAAGAAGGCGCTCTACCAACCGGCCACCGACCACAGTTTCGCGAAAGATCTCTGCTACGTCGGGTTCTTCCACCCGCTGATAGAAAATATCGCCGGGCTGGATGAGAACTATTGGGCCGTACTCGCACAGCCCATGGCAGCCGACGGCTTTGGGGATGATTTCAACATCCGCGTCTGCTTGCTGAGCGGCCTCGCAGAACAGCTCATATAACTTGGGTGAGCCCTTTGCCGCGCAGCCGGGTCCCGTACAAACATGTACGGATTTTGCAGAGGGGCTGCGCAGGTTGAGCAGTTCTTTGCGCATATCATCAAGGTCCGAAATGCTGTTGAGTCGCTTGTTGCTCAGTACCGTCATATTTCACCCTCCTTCTGGACTGCGGCTTTATCCTTTGCCAGTCCGGAGATGACTTCGAGGGCTGATGCCGTCGTGACCCCGCCATAGTATTTGCCGTCTACTATCATCACGGGTGCCACTGCACAGGCACCTACACAATTGACGGCCTGGAAGGTAAATAGTCGGTCGGGTGTCGTGCCGCCCGGTTCCACACGGAATTCCCGGCAGATAGCTTCGGAAATAGCCCCTGATCCCTTAAGGTAACACACCGTTCCCACACAAAGGGTTACATCGTGGGCCCCCTTTGGGGCCAGGCGGAATGATGAATAGAATGTTGCTACGGCGTATAAGCGGCTCAGCGGCAATTCAAGCCGCTTGGCCAGCGCATGCAATTGGTCGAGAGGAAGATACCCATATTCGGCCTGAATGTCCTGCATCATGGGTATGAGCATCCCAACTTCACCGTCATAACGGTCAACTATCTGTTCTAAGATATTGTTGTCCTGGGCCATATTCTGTATTACCTTACAGATTCGTAACAAGAGAAATCGATGAGTTTATTGAAATCTGAGTTTATTGTCAATAATCCATTTGGTTGTCGGGCGAGAGGATTTGTCTTTTCGGTTGCTAAACGGTCTCGATTGTCACCTCCTTACCTCTTTTCCGCAGTTCTTCAGCAATCTCCCGTACCACAGCCAGCTTCATACCCAGTTGTCGCGGCAGGTCGGGATTTTGATGGGCTGGATTCACACTCAGGCCCACTATGAAATGGATGTAGTCAACGTCCAGGCACAGGCGGAGCAGCGCCGAGGCTGCATCTGTTTGGAATTTGACCGTCTCCTGATCTGTGTCTGAATGAAGCAGCTCATTTGTCCTGGTGAGAGTCAGAATTCCCTCGGTCATCAAGTCAATACCTTCCAACCTTGCCAATGGGGGAACGTCGGGCTTCATCGTTGCAAGATCGACTTCCAATGGCTTATCTCCCAGAAAACGGGCAACAATCTTTGATGTGGTTCCCCCACAAACCGCCAGAAATCCCGGACGTTGTGTAAATTTGGTAACGATTGTTTTATCGAGGTTCCTGTCAGTCGGGGGGCCTGTTAAGACAGAGACCATGAGCTTGTGTCGGACCTTTATAACAGCTATGCTCACGTCATCCCCGGGTTTGCCGCAGTACAGGTCCCATGCAGCCTGGGCGAGCTTGTCGGCGAGCTGCTGGGCGGAAAGGTCCGGGTGGCAGTGCTCTTCGAGGAAGCGTGCGACCTGCTCAGCGCCCCATCCGAGAGGATAAAGCCCGCCTATGCCGGCGTTTAACACACCATCGGAGACAAAGACGAGCCAATCACCGACTTTTAATTCAAGTTCCAGTTCGTGAATGGTCTTGCCTTCAATATTTCGTTCCTCGTAGGGCAGGGAGACTGACTTTCGTTGTCGCAATAGAATAACCGAGGGCGTGTCGAACTCGACCACCCGCGCGCGCCCTTCAGTAAAGAATTTTCCGATTGAAAAGGTACTATAGGCGAGCTTTCGGACCTCGCACACCGGCAGCGTCCTACTCAATGTTTCCACTACTTCGCTTAGGGGCAGCTCATTCTCCATCAGATGCATAACGATTTGTGTAGTCAAAGTAGACAGTATATTTGCTTTTACACCGCTTCCGAGTCCGTCAGAGAGGGCCAGCATGACCGAATCGGCATGACGGGCAAAAGCTACATTATCACCGCAGAGTTCTTCACCATATTTTTGGAGCTGTTTTCCGCCCCACTCGTAAAAAAACCTCATCACTGATCTTCTTCCTTGTAGAGGGAGATAAGCTTTGTCAAAAGCACTTTGGTTTCTGCTGTTGTCTCACCGAGCAGCCTGGCTATTTCCTGCGCCGTCTGCATCTGCCGGGAGATAACCTCCTGCGCCCGTTTCAGTGTCTGTGCCTTCAGGTCAAGAAAATCTTTTCTGGCCTTTTCCTCCTCGGAAATGTCGATGAAGATGCCGCAGTAAAGGTCCTCACCCTCAATGGGGAAAATGCCGACTCGGAAGCTGACATCATGCTCAGGAATGCTCTCTTTGACCATCAGCGATCCGCCTGCGGTGATGGCACGTTCGAAGCAGTCGGAATGGACAAAATCTTTGGCCAATCGCCCCGAAAGCTCCTCGTTTTCACATTGAAACATTTTAAGGAAGGCCGGATTGATGAAGCGGATGTGTGTCTTTTTGTCCACAAGAAGAACACCATTTGGTGTATGCTGCAATATGGCACTGGTGTGCGTGTCTACCTGGCTTTTGGGAAGTTTCATATTAACTTCTCCTTTTGCGAGGACTCTTTGCAGGGCCTTTATGCGTCTTTTTCTTCTTTAGAGCCTTCATCACTTTTTTTCGGAACGTTTCGGCACCCTCGGCGGCACTGGGACTGCTTAAAATCTCATCGCCGATCATCCAATTGATTCCCTCTCCGCAGCGCTCCATACAGAATGAGCCTTTCAACTCGACCTTATTCTTCAGACCCTCTTTGGTCAGAAAATCGTTAAATCGAGTTATCATTTCTCGTGCCCCCTTGATGTGACACGAGCTGCCGACACATACGGTCACGGTAATCATTTATCGCTCTCTTTAGAATTAGTTTCCTGTTTGTTTTTTTGAGTTGACGAGACAATGTCCTGGGCGGCGCGTTGGCGTTTGCCGGCTGCCAAATCCTTTTCGCTGCCGAATTTCAGCGCTTTTGTGGGACAAGCCTCCACGCAGGCCGGGATTTGGCCTGTCTTGGCCCGTTCGTAACAAAGGTCGCACTTGACCATAGCTTTGCCGTCACGGGAGAGTTCAATAACTCCGAACGGACAAACAACGAGGCAATACTTACAGCCGATGCACTTGTCCTGTTCAATTAACACAGGTCCATCAACTTCCTCTCGGTGTATAGCCGCTGTCGGGCAAACTGAAATACAAGGGGCGTCTTCACAGTGTCTGCACTGTAATGGCACGGCAAACTCACCTGCCGCCTCAACCGTTACCATCCGCTGGGGCCTCGGCGATTCTGCCACGGCCTCTTCAAGAACACCCGATTTGGAATGCACCACCGCACATGCTATCTCGCAACTCTTGCAAGCCAAACATTTTTCGATATTTACCATTATGGCCTTACCCATCTTCGTCTCCAAAACCAAAATGAAAAATTGCCTATATAATAGAAATTCCTTACGTTGTCAATTATTGTTTTTTGACTTTTGAAGAAGACCCGGAAATAAGCTCTACCAATTTGTTCTTTGCTTGTTTGAGCTGCTCCGTAACTTCAGCATCGGCTCCAAAGACGGGGGCGCGACTGAGGTCAGCTTCCTGGAGAGACCGGCTGTACCGAAGAGTTCCTAACAGCACTGTCTCTTTCAATTGAGATTGTATCACCTTGGCCTGAGCCGGCTCAGTAATCCTGTTAGCAATTGTTGCAACACAACCAATGCCTAACTCTCTGGCCATTTTGGTGATATTGTTGGCCGTTTCGATGCTTCTGCCTCCAGGCTCAACAACTGTTACAAAGGCATCAATGCCTTGCACACTTGCTCTGCCCATAAATTCAACGCCGGCAGCCAAATCAACCAGGACTATCTCCTGCCGCTGTAGTATGGTATGGGTAAGTAGTGCCTTTAAGAAAGCTCCTTCCGGGCAGGCGCAACCTGCGCCGGCCTGTGTAATAGCTCCCAATACGAGCAATTTCACGCCATTGGCTTCAACCCAGTGCTTTTGCGGTAAATCGCTGACTTTCGGATTTAACTTGAAGTATGTTCCTATAGATTCCCTGTCGGTGCCTGTACGCTCGGCAATTAACTGTTTCATCTTGATAAGTGGCTCGGGGTTTTGCTCGGACGATATGCCAAAAGCTGAAGCAAGATTGGTGTTTGGGTCGGCATCGATGGCCAGCACGTCAAATCCGTCTTGAGCAAATAATTGTGCCCAGACCGCGCATACAGTGGTCTTGCCTACCCCCCCCTTGCCGCCAATTGCTATTTTTGTACCCTGCATTAAGAAATATTGAGAAGGCCGTGAATTTCGGCCCTGCCAACTCCAATGTTTGAGTAGTACAATATCGAGTCAACATAAAAGCGTATTCTTGCAGTTTTTTCTTGTGTTTTCAACCATTATCTTATCATTTTTTTCTCTAAAACTGCTAATCCATGTACTACAGTTGCTTATACGCAGGATATCAGGAGTCGTTCGCGTTAAAGTAAGCTGCCGAAAATTTCAAGATACTCTCTAACTTGTTGGATATCATACACATGCGGTGGGAAATTGCCTTGGTGCATTGAAGCGGTCTTGTTATTTCATTATGATGATGTTACCAGTGCTTTCACCGTCAGATTTGCCAGCGCTCCCAGGGCGTCCAAAGGCAGTTGATTGCCTGCGGTTTGGTCGAATAGTATCGATGCTCTGGCCTCGAATTCGTCGTCACCTCGCCAGATTATTATCTTAAGCGGTATTCGAGGCAATGCGTGCAGCTCAACAGAAGCATCGCCGAATTCGCATTGTTTAGCTCCAAATCTCTCCGAAGCTTCGTATAACCTTTGGGGAGAGTTTCCAAATGCTTCTTGTAGTTTCTCTGTTGGAAGACTATGCTGGCCCCGGAAGAAGAACTGCCCGCTGGGCAATTGTTCAGGCCCGACATATTTGTTGGCCAGTGGCAGGTCCTGAGCGTTTATAAGATAGGCAAGAATACAAAGCTGCTCGAGAAACTCTGCGGGTGTTGGTTCTGGACTTGTTTG
>CAYVIT010000075.1:0-16446 GCA_964451425.1 uncultured Pirellulales bacterium | reverse complement strand
CAGCCATATTTACCCAATTTCACATCAACGAACTACGAACAATGAACAACGAACTAATAAAAACAAACCCAATTTCAAAACGTAGAAAGATTACTTGCTTTAGAATCAATTATCGCTATAATCATCTGTTTGGAATAGACATAGGAGATTTTTTATGTGTGAACAATGCGGCTGTAGTTCAGCGAACGCAGAAACCACCTTCGAAGACAAGGTCAAGGAAGTAATCGAATCGGTCCGACCGGCCCTTCAGGGTCACGGCGGCGATATTGAGCTGGTGGGAACCGATGATGATAATACCGTTAGGGTTCGGCTTCAGGGCGCCTGCCAGGGCTGCCCCGGCGCTGCGATGACAATGAAAATGGGCATCGAGAGAGTTTTGAAGGAAAAGGTGCCAGAGGTTAAAGAAGTCGTAGCGGTCGATTAGCCCCCTCACTTTTGCCCGGCTGTCAGCCTCAGGGCTCCGGCATAATACGGTAGATGGCAACTCCGGGTGAGCCTTCGCTGATTACGTGTACTAATTTGCAGGGCCCAATTTGTTCTGCTGGTTTTCCGAGTATTTGTATCCGGTCCAGCCCCCAGAGTTTGTAATAGCGGTCATTGGGCACGCCGGCTAATCTTGAATCCCAGGCAATCAGGGTAATATTTCTGGCCCTGCATGCCTGTATAAAGGCCGGAAAATCTTTCGCGTTCTCGGGCGAAATATTTACCATGTGTTCGAACCGTTCAATGGGCAGACCTGTGTAAATTGGCATCCAGCTGGGCATCGTGGTAATCATTCGATCATCGTCTTTGGCGTTTTCCAGAAACCATAGGCCAAGGCGTTTAAAGTTGGCGTTGCTTTGGCCATCTCTCATTAAAAATCCCGTCGTTGCGGCGTTACTGACCACGCCTAAAAGCAGAAATGCCGGAACGATGAGCCACCTCATAGAGGGCTTTTGTCGGCGCACAAGCTGCAGAACGAAAAAGCCGGCGACAACAACCAAGGCCGAGATTAGGGTGAGCTGCGAAATAACGGGGCACCTGTCCTGTGCGTAGGTGAGTGTGCCGGCTTTTTTAGATACCCACAAAATGCCGGCAATCTTCGTTGCCCACAAGACGAAGATAATTGCTGCAATCAATTGAAGAACGGGTATCAGAAATTTCGGTTTTGGCTTGCCGACGAACCATTGCCAGAATGTAACGACTCCGTATGCTGCGATAACGAGGCCAGCCCACGCCGTGGGCATGCAAAATCGTGGAAGCCGATATGGATACATCGCGTGTATGATTACGTAGGGAATACCTGCCACGAGCATTACGATAATTTCCCAGCGTCTTTTGATAACCGCCGTTATGCTCCCCCCTAAGAAAGCCATCGCCAAAAGTAAGGATGTCACCGTAGACACTGCTGAGTTCAGTCCCTCCAGACTCTTGACCTGTCCGGAAGGAGAAGATTGCAGCAGTAGAGCATTCAAAAAAGAACAGATATTGGTCCAGTAAAAGCCCAAATCCGCAGCCAACTCGAATGTCCGATCTTTTGCCAGCACCTGGATGTAATGGGCGCCGTCGCTTTGGCCTCGCAACTGAAGCCATGTGATAATCATACACAGGCCAAAAGGTATCGAGGCCAGCGCGGTCGAAATTATTGTCTTGAGCCATTTTCGATTGCGAATCAAATCAACTAAAGCAACTGCAGGAATGAGACCGGCCATGTCCCATCGAGCAATGGAACCCAGCATTGCGAAAAGGTAAGCCCACTTTATGTGAGTTCTTATACACAGGCAGGTGGCTGCAAAAAGTGCTATCAATGTCAGCTCGGCAAGGGGCTGGCTGCTCATTCGAACCATCCAGGGACTTATACAGGCCAGCAGTGCGACCCAGACGGCCGCTTTGTTCAAAAATTTCCTGCCGGTAAGGTAAATCAAGACCATTACAGTCGGCAGCATAATGGCATTGTATAATTCCGTGCCGAAAAGATTGCGGTCGGGAGTAGGAAAAAAGATACCCGCCAGGGCGGTAATAATCGAGAAGAGCGGTGCACGCTTCATACTGCCGGGAATTTGAAAATGCAGCCATTTTCGTCCTATGCCAAGAAATGCGACGAAATCCGGATTCGGAAAGACAAAGTGTCCCAAAAAGTGCAGTGAATAAGTAAGTCCCAGAGCGACTAAAAGCCCAATAGCGACATATTCGGCCCCGCCCCTGGCGGACTTATTGTAATCCGGCTCAAGGGTATCTAACGGCGCCGGCTTGTGCATTTTGGTTCCCTTGCCTCTTCTTTTTTTTATTCTTTTTCTTTGCATCGCAACATTTTATATAGAACGAAATCAGCAATTTTACTCGGTAATTGTTTTCTCCAGCTCTATCGTTTGAAACATCCCCAGCAGATTATTTAATGGGGACAATATGTATTCTATAGCTTTGATAATAGGATACGTGAATGAAGGCAGAAGTTGGCGCAGCGTCAGACCGCCGCTGAGCAGGTATCGCAGCGGAGTGTGATTGCGTATTCTTACGATTCGCAGCCGGGGAAACTCCTTTTCAAAAATCAGCCGGTCGCGTGAAAAGATAATCCAGGGTATGGCGCCATTTCCATGCGAGACGGGCCCAAGCTTTTGCAGCTCCCATTGCGCCTCGGGGTCGAAAAGCTCGTGATGAAAGTTCTTATAGATGAACCTTGACCACAATGTGTTTGCAGGTTCAATCATCACGATTTTGCCGGAGGGCTTAAGACAGCGTATGGCTTCCCTGAAGAAGGCCGCCGGGTCGGTAATGTGATGAAGGACATCGAACATAAAAAAGGCGTCAACACTTGTATCGTCGAGGGGCATTTCAAGGGCTGAGAAGACTTTGTCGACATTCGGCAGGTCGAGGACGTCGGATGTAATCACGCTGCCGATTACCTCTTTGACAAAACCTCCGCCGCTGCCAAGCTCAACAAGGACCTTTGTTTCGGGTTCGGGTACTGCTTTTCTAAATTGTGTATAAAAATCAATATATAGTTTTTTGAGAAACTTCTTTTTCTGTACAATTTCAGAGTGAAGCAGTGTTGTAGCGGGGTCGTCAAGGTCTTTGATATTCCTTATTTCCGGCAGCTTTAACCATTCAATGACGCTCATAATTATTTTAACGCGCCCTTCCGAGCCACTTGATTTTCTTGAATGCTATCCAGCTCATCTTGAGCAGCAGCCAGCCGTGTTTGAAGCGACTGATATTTGTTGAGCCGTATGTTCGTGCGTGGTAAGTTACCGGCACCTCAACGACTTTAAAGTTTTGCTTTACCGCTCCGAAGATTAGGTCAAAGTCACCGAAGGGGTCAAAATCGCCAAAATACGAACGGTTGGCCGCTATCAGCTCGTAGTCTTTCCTGCGAATCATTTTCGTGCCGCACAGGGTATCTCTGAATCTTTGGCCCAACAGCCAGCTAAACAACGTGCCGAAAAATTTGTTTCCAAGATGATTGATAAAACGCATCGCCTGTTTTTCCATTGGATAGACAAGCCGGGAGCCGTTGATAAACTCTCCTTTGCCGTCGCGCAGTGCTTTGAAGAATTTCGGCAAGTCCTCGGGCGGGGCGGTTAAGTCCGCATCCTGGATGACGAAAACATCCGCCTTTGAGGCGGTAAAACCTTTCCTGACGGCATCGCCTTTACCTACTCCGTCTCCCTGGTGGATTAAACGAATGTCGCGTTCAGGGTGTTGCTTAATTTGGTGCTCTACCTCTTCAGGTGTACCATCCGTGCTGTTTCCGTCGACGAAGATTATCTCGGTTTCCCGGCCCATTTTGGGGACCCGTGTTACCACATCTTCGATGTTACCGCGCTCATTTCGGCAGGGAACTATTACGGAGACGGACAAATTCTCTTCTTGTTGGGCAATGGGAGCCGGCCGGGCTACCAGCAGATTAACCAGGTTAAAAAATCGAATTCCCGGAAGCAAAGAGAGAAAATAATTGCAAAGTATCGTCAACGGCGGAATGCGTTTCGGCATCAGCAGGAAAGAATCCGTGCGGATAACATCGAAGTTGGTCAGATTGAGCAGATTTGCAATGTCCTGCGGGGGCAGCCAGTTCTGATAGGGTTGAGGTCGACGAATCCTCAGAAGTGAGCCTACCCGTAAAATCCATTCCCAGAGATAATTATAGTAAGTTATTACAATCCGCGTGCTTTCGTTAGTTAACGGATGGATGTGTTCCAGGACCTGTTGGATGTCGTGCCAGCGACCCAGCGAGTTGCAGATAAGGACATAATCGAATTTTTCATCGAGATTTAATTCGTGCGGGTCCATTGTATGGAATTTCAGGTGCGGGAATCTTTGTTTCGCCAGTTCGACAGCCGCGGGGTCGGCATCGATACCCACGCCGTATGACGGCTCAACCGCAGCCAAAAGGTCCCCGCATTCGCAGCCGACGTGTAAGACTTTGCTGTTTGGGCGAACCACGAATTTGTAAATCCTGTCCAGCCACTTGTAATAATATGTGTTGCGTTTTCTCCAGCGCAGGAGCTGCTTTGTGTTTGAGGTCACGTCCGCCTGCTCAGTGACATCAGTTTGCGGGGGTTGAGAAGTTTGACTTTTTGTCTCATTCATAAACTCAAGACCTCAAATGTTTTGAGATGCTTTCGGCATTGGGATTTTCAATGACGCCCTTTTCAGTGATAATAGCGGTAATATTGGCCGCCTCTGTAACATCAAAAGCAGGATTATACACTTTTACCCCGTCAGGAGCAATTTGCGTTTTTCCAAATGCTGTTACCTCTTCAGGAGCCCTTTGCTCGATTGGTATCTCGTTGCCGCTTTTGATGCTGAGGTCAAAGGTGCTCGAAGGTGCCGCGATATAAAACGGTATGCCGTGCCGGTCGGCAAGAATGCTCAGGCTGTAGGTGCCAATCTTGTTTGCTGTGTCACCGTTTGCCGCGATTCGGTCGGCGCCGGTTATCACCGCGTTAATGTGTCCCTGCTTCATAAGCCAGCCGGCCGCATTGTCGCAGATGAGCACAACATCGATACCGGCCTGTTTCAACTCCCATGCCGTCAACCGGGCACCCTGCAGCAACGGCCGGGTTTCGTCTATATAAACCTTGAATTTCCCGCCCTTTTTATGCGCCTCGAACATAAGCGATAAAGCTGTTCCCTGTCCCGCGGTAGCCAGTGCACCGGCGTTGCAGTGCGTCAGGATGCCGCTGCCATCTGTGATAAACTTCTGCCCGTTTTCTCCAATTTGCCGGCACATATCCACGTCTTCCTGATAGATGGCATTTGCTTCGGATAACACGGCCTCACGCAGCGCCTGTAACTTTGCATTTGGTTTGTCGGCGACAAATTTCTCGGCACTTTTTCGTACTCTTTCCAGTGCCCAAAACAGATTGACAGCGGTCGGACGCGATGACGCCAGATACTCACACGATTTGGCTAAAGCCTCAAGTCCCCGTTCCATGTCGGCTTCGGTCAGCTTCTGCATACTCAGAACCAGCCCGTAAGCGGCTGCAACACCTATCGCCGGGGCGCCGCGCACGGCAAGCGTTTTTATCGCTTCATAGAGATGCTCAGTATCCCTGCACTGCAGTTTGACAAGCTCACCGGGAAGCCGCTTCTGGTCGATAAGCTCCAGGCAGCCGTCAATATCGCCAATCCATTTTAGTGTCTGGGCAATCATATTTCGTATCTTGTCACTCTTGCTTATACTTGATTCAAATTACTTATCGGCCTTATCCTCAAGGCCCGTAAATTTTTCCTTCCCTGTAATCCTGCCAGGCCAGCTCGAACGCCTTGCCGAGGGCCGGTGCCGGTCTTGGTTCTATATTTTTGCATCGGAACAAATCGGCTTCGTCCGGGTCGTATTCAATCTGCAATATCGAATTTCGCAACTGCTCTTGTTCAGGTTTGAACTTCACAGTTTGGCCGGTCGTTTTGTTGGTAATGTCGGGATGAATTTCGGTCCCGTCGTCGGCAAGGACAAGGTGCGAACCGCGGGACCCGCTGCCGAGCTGTAGTAATTCCACAATCGCTTTAAGAAAAGCTGCGCAGGATAAAGCAAGATGCTCGGCCTGGATTGCCGATACGATACTCTTTTTATTTTCTAATTTGAAGCCCTGCTTTTGTATATCTTTATAAAGCTGAACTGCTTCTGCTAAAGCTTTGCGGGCATCTTCTAATTCTCTTATATGGCCGGCTGATGCCGTCATGCGGTTTTGAATCTCGTCGATTACTTTTTCCGGCAACAAACCGGATGAGTTCGTGTGGGCCTCAAGCTTAGTGACAAGCTGCTTTAACTGCCTGTCAATCTTGGCCTGGTTGTCCGAATAATCGGGCAGGTCGGGTGCATACACATTTGCAATGAATTCGGCTGCTCGCAGTCCGCCGGTCTGACCGGCGTTCAGGGCCGAGCCGCCCGGCCTCTTGACGCCGTGTGTCCCGGCCATCTCGCCGATTACAAAAGTCCGCCCTATATTGGACTGCCACCATTTGTTCACGGCAAAGCCGCCGTTGTTGTGCTGGGCGCAGACCGCAATCTCAAGCGGCTCCGAATATAAATCAATCCCGTTTTCCTTGTAAATCTCAATAGCCAATGGATTCATGTGAGTCAAGCGTTCAATCGGTGTGTCCTGAAGCGCGCCTGTTTTTTTCAGATATTCAAGCGCTTCCGGCTCGAGGTCGGCGATGTCGAACTGCTTCATTGAATCGCTGCCAGCCGGATTGTGTAAAAAGTCCATAAAGACCCGCCTGCCATTTTGCCTTTCTCTAAATACCAGGATGTCAATCAACGAGGACTGATGGCCTGAAATACGCTGCGGGTCAAAAGGCCATTGATACCCTTTAAGGAAAATATTCGTTGCCATCTTGCTCATTGACGGGAAGAAATCCACCAGGAATTCACGCTTATCATTTCCGTCGGCATCCGTGCTGTATATTCTTGGTATTGCCTGACAAAAACTCCCTGAGACGTTCCAGCGAAACTTTATGCTGGCAAGCCCAAACTGTGACTCCGTAAGGTTTTCGGCAATCAAGCCGGCCTGTAACGCAAGGCCGTGAATGCCAACCTGGCCTTTTGGGTAAACACTGGTTTTATAAAGTTCACCGGGACCACCCGCAGCCAAAACAAGATTAGAACAGTAGAAAACATTTATTGGTAAATTGCCCTCTCCAATTTTGGAATTGTCGATTGTAACCACTGCTGCAATTTGTTTCGATTTGCCACTTCCAACAGTTAGTAATTGTGCAGCTTCCTGGCGGTCGTAGATTTGGATTCCATATCGGCGTACCTGTTTTTCCAGGCATTCGCTCATGAACCTGCTGGTCTTTGGGCCTGCTGAGGTTGCCCGCTCGTAAGGGTCGTTGTCGGTTTTGTAGCCGCAGTAACTTCCAATAGGGTCGTGTGGGAAAGGCACACCTGTCTGCACCAGGTGATAAAACTCGCGCAGCGAGCCGATTGCTTCGGCAAGTGCTAAGTCGCCGTGACAGCAGCCGGCGGTGGTCAGGGTTTTCGCAAACTCCTCGGCGCTGTCGGGGACATCCGGGCTGGTACCCATCTTATAATAGGTCTGCTTATCGGAGCCGCTCATCCGCGATGCGCCCAGGCCGATTCCCGCAGTCACCACGGCAATCCTCTCCTGCGGATTCTCGACTTTCTTTTGTTCCATAAATTCATAAAGATGCACCGCGCAGTTCATACCCGCGGCCCCGGAGCCAACAATTATTGTATTGTAACTATGAATAGTAACGCTCTGATTTGCTATTTGTCTTGTTTCCACAATGTTTAATTTACCTGTTTTACTTATTGTTTTAATAATTTCGGTTTTGCAAAGTCATCGGTCATTTCTCGCGGCAGGATTCGTACAGTCCCCTCTTTATCGCAAAAGTAAAGGTAAGATTCGGACGGTTTTCTGCCGTGACCATCGGCCCAGAGAGCGTAGAAATCGGGATGGGCGTTCACCGGCTCTCTGGCGTATGTATGGTTGCGGAGACTGTCTTTCGTAAGTTGTCCGGTTTTGGCCCACGTGTTCCCCATATCTTTGCTTATCCACATAGCTATTTCACCACCGGGATTATACGGCTGCGGCCCGGTATCGGCAGGTGCAATTATTCGCCACGCCCCATCTTCTTCGATATAGAGCGGGCCCATATCATAATTGTTATCCGAAACGAAAACAGGTCTTATCTGCCACTTATGTCCCGTCCAGCGTGCGGTGGTCCAGGTTCGTGGGTCATTTTTCGGGCCTGATTCGTAACCTTTGCTTGTCAGGAAAAGGATTGCCGGCTTTTCATTTTTATCAAAGCGAATGTCTTTCAGGTAAACGTTCAAATTTTCTGTCTGGTAATCGTGAACAAGGGCAGGATTTTTGGCTGCCATAAGCGGCAGCTTCAATTTCTGTCCATCAACTGTCTGCCATGTTTTGCCGAGGTCTGTGGTTTCGATATAGTATAAATTGGTGCGCCAATTCAGGCCCTTTGGATTGGGGTGATAATTAAACGCGGTTCCAGCCTTATTTTTGCCTGCTGTGCTAATCTGGTAATGTCCCTTGTGGATTGCCGCAAGGCGAAACCACTCGGACCATTTAACACCGTCCGAGCTTCTCATGAAGCAGATAGTACGGTCGGCGGGGTAATTGTAGCGGGTAAAAAAACAGGCAAAACCCTTTTTTGGGATGTGCCAGGCCTGCATATATGAGAAATTGGTCATTGGAACTTCTTTGCCATTTTCGACTTTCGTCGCATTGACCAATTCAAACTCATCTGTGTCATAAGGCTTCTTGCTTTTGTGGATATAGGATGGCCTGGACGTGCCGTGAGACGTTGAGAAAACCCAGATGTGTCCCTTGCCATCGACGGATATTACGGGATTGTCGTGGGCATCACTGGTCTTTTTGTCGAGAAGGATTGTCGGCCGAGCTGCCTGCCCCGTCTTGTGGTCGTAGTACGAAACCATGTGCAGTAGTCTTCTGTTGCTGTCTTTGGTTGTTCCGCCGTAACAGAAAAAAGTTTTCTTTACCTTGTCGCAATAAACGGCGAAAGGTTTATGCTTTGCGCAGTATGTGCCAAGGCCTCCGCTGTACTTGTAAACGTATTCATCGCCTGACGGCTGATTCATATACCAGATGCCGCGGTAGCCATCATCTTTAGCATTCATTGTAACGGGGGAAGTAAGTGTGCTCGCACTCTTTGCAGGGTTTCCATAAGCTGTAAACGTATAGGCGAGGATTGCTGTAAATAAAGTCAACAAGCTCGCTGTTGACCTCAAATTGCTGTCGAAAAGGCTTTTTGGTATCACATTTCTCACTTTGCAATTTCAGCTTTTAGAAGATGTTGAAATTTCTACCGGTGCTCCGGCTTATCTGTTCGATGGAAGCAGTTGCAAAATCGATGTCGGGGTACTTTTCTGCTCGCAGCTTGTCTATCAGTTGTTTAACTTTTGCGAGCTCCTCTGTTAGAAGATGAAAGTCTGCCTCGTCGATAATTTTTTTCATCGTGTCTTTTTCTATTAAACTAAATGAAGCACCCAGCACCAGAACTCCTGCATCGATATAATCGGGGATGTTGTCGGCATTCGTTCCGCCCGTAGGCACCAGAGAGATGGTCTTGTGAATAGCCGGGTCGATTGCCTTAACAAACGCCGGGCCGCCGAGCTGCCTGGCCGGGAATATCTTGCACAGATTTGCTCCTTTGGAGAACTGGCTGATGATTTCGGTTACGCTGCTGCATCCTGGTATTATGGCTATTCTGTCGGCATATTTTTCAAAGGTCTCATCAGTGAAGTTACCGGCTGAAACAAGATAGCACGCATCGGCGTCGGCAACTTCCTGGACTGAGGGCAGCGGGTCCTGGGGATTTGCTTTATTGTAAATATCAAGCATTTCTCGTGAGTCGATTAAACTTGCGACTCCTGCCACAAAATCCGGGAGCTCCTTCCGCAGTCTGCCAAGTTTTTCCAGGGGCTTACTTATCCGGCAGGTCACTTCCATATTATTGACGCCCGCCTTGATGAGGGCCTCGGCCGTTTTAACAATGTCGAGCTTGTCCTGATTAAATACGAGAATAAATCCATCCCTTAAAAGCGTTGTGATTGTACTTTTAATGTCCATTTGTACCTCTTAAAGTCTTCTCAAGTGAAAGCCGCCATCGACATTGATGACAGTGCCGGTGGAGAAGTCGAGCCTGCCTTCGGCAATGGCACCGACGGCCTTTGCGACGTCTTCGGGCTGGCCCCATCGTTTTATAGGAGTCAGGCCTTCAGCGATAAGTTTGTCGTATTTATTTTTGACGGCACTGGTCATATCCGTTGCGATAATGCCCGGGCTGATTTCGAATACTCCGATATTATATTCAGCTAATCTGTGGGCATACAGCTTGGTCATCATACTTAGCCCAGCTTTGCTGATGCAGTACTCGCCCCGCGCCGGCGAACTGGCATACGAAGAAACTGAGCCAATGTTGACAATCCGAAGGGGACGGTCGGGGTATTGCTTTCTCTGCTCGACCATCCAGTTGGCAACAAGCTGAGTGAGGAAATAGGGGCCTTTAAGATTTATCCCGAGTACCCTATCGAAGCTCTCCTCGGTCGCTTCGAGGATATCCATCCGCTTTAATGGGGCGACACCGGTATTATTAATCAGCAAATCACATCTGCCGAACCTGCTTTTGGTCGAGGCTATGAGCCGGCTCCGGTCCTCCTCGCAGCCAATATCGCCCTGCACAAATTCGCACTGTGCGCCAAGGCCTTCAATCTCTTTTTGTGTTTGCGGAGGTTCCTGTTGAATACGGTTAATTACAAGGTCGTACCCCATTTTCGCCAGCTCGATTGCGATAGCCCTTCCAATGCCTCGACTTGCTCCCGTAACTATTGCTACAGCTCGCTCAGACATCTTCATATCCTCTATTCAACTGGTGTTTCTCATTTAAACTTGGCCCAACTATGCTGCCGGGCCTGTCTGCTATTAAACTAACGTATTTATCCAAACAATGCAAACAGTCTGCCCAATCGTAGTTAGATTTCTACTCGGCCGAATGTGTTCAATGCGGAATGATTTCGAACGTATAATGCAGACAAATCAACAGGAAGGTTACTCACCGACGGCGATTTTACTCATCCGTGGGAGGATGATTCCGGAATCGCTGGAGTTCGGCTGGGAGTGTTTTGCCCCTTCCCGAACCTGTCTCACTTCTTCGCATGGATCGGACGGATCTTGATATTGCGGAAGGATACCTGTCCGTGGTCGCCCTGGAGAGCAATGTATCCGATGTCCGATTTGGCGAAGAGGGGCATGTTGCCGAACTTGCTCTTGGCGACGCGCCGCTTGAAGTCATCACTGCCGAGGACGTAGTCAAAGTATTTTACGCCGTTGATATCATGTTCGCACTTCTCAGGCGTGATAAGCAAACGTATATGATTCCACTGCCCGACGGGCTTGGTGGCGTCAAGCGTCTTACCGGTCTTGGGATCAATCGGAGGCTGATATAGTGCATACAGCCATCCGCATCGGACCGGATCGCTCGCCTTCTTATTATCTTCGAGCTGGAATTCGGGGCCGGTCGCCCAAGCGGCGCCGCCCTTGTCCGTGGCATGGTACATGATGCCGCTGTTGCCTGCTTCAGAGATGCTGTAGTCGATTTGCAGTTCGAACCAGTCGTACTGGTCCTTCGTGCAAAGGTCACCTGCATTGTGGGGGTCGACGCAGATGAGGGCACCGTTGCGGACCTGCCAGCCGGGGCGGACGTCGTCGCGTTTGAAGTTGTGCCAGCCGTCAAGGTTGTTGCCGTTAAAGAGGAGCTTCCATCCGACGGCTTTTTCTTCGTCGGTGAGGATGTTGAGCTTCGCGTCGGCAGCAGCGTCGGCAGCAATCTTCTTCTCCAGGCTTGCCTTCCACTCGTCGCCGAGTTCTTGCACAGTATGCCCGGTGAGCTTTGTCCACAGGTCCTCGTTATAGTTGCCCTCGCGAGCGGCAGCGTTTAACTTCCGCACAATGTCCTTGTCATACGTCTCGGTGGCCCAGTTCAGGAAATTGGCGCTTATGCGATAGTTGCCGTTGTAGCGAGCCTGGGAAATATTTCTACTGGTAATTTCGGCCCCGTGCGTTTCCGGCTCGTACAAGAACCACCGAATGTAGTCGGCGATTCCTTCCACCAGCCATCCGGGGGTCCGGGTGGGATTGGGGTTGGTTCGTCGCGCGATGCTATAGTTTTGCACGACATGCACCAGCTCGTGCACGACAGCGCCCTTCGCCTCACCTTGCAGTTCCCGCCTGAACCATCTCGCTGCACATCGGACTCGCGTGCCGCCGGTCGCCGCGACGCCTTGCATGCTCGCACTGAACGCGATGCTGACCCTCGTGGGGGCTTCATACCCTTCACTTGGCAGCATCTTGACGAGTTTCGGATACCATTTCTGTACAACAGGCGCCAATTCCTTGTGCGCCCACTCTGTGAGGTCGGGTGTTTCGGTCGTTTCGATGATAATCTGGTACGTTCCTCCGTCTGCTTCGACGATTTCCCTTTGCACTTCGCCGGTCGGCTGATTAACCGGCACGGCAGCCACCACTTCAGATGTTGGATCGACTACGTCGATTTCATTGAAAAACGTGTTGCCGAAGGGATCGGACTGTTCGGTGGCGGAGATGTCGAACAGGAGATACTGATACTTGCCGATGGTACCGTCGGAATCGGAGATGCTGACAGCGAACTGGCCGCCGACCGTGCCTTCCTGCGGTCGGGTGTCAACGTTCGCGATCAGTTTCCAGCCGCATGTTTGCGGGTCGGTGCCGTTTTTGGGCTGTTGATTGAAGCCGTCGGCTTTGCCATTGCTCGCGTAGAGCTTGTATAACTGCGGCCCGCGGGTGTTGGAATGCCATGAGTACGTGTTGACCTGCTTGATTTCGATTGCGTCACCGAGGTCGATAAGGAGTCGGCCTCCTTCGGTGCCTGCATTGAAGAAGAAGTTCTCGGAGGGTTGGTCCTCTTCGGTAGGGACTTTGCCGTCGTGGAGCTTATCGAGGTTGCCGCCGTTGCGGTCGCGCCGGCCGTCTACGATGGTGAACGTTGCTTTGGTGGCGGCATCGTTCCGGGACGGCTGGGGAGCGTTCTTGAATTTGAAATCGAAGGTTGCGGATTCGTTGCCGTTGTGGCCGGCGACTGTTTTGATCTCGGCTTGGCAGGCCATTGCAAAGATCAGAACGGTTGGTGCTGCGACAGTGAATATAGTTTTGTATTTCATCGTGTTCTCCTTTGATCTGTTGATTCTGAAAATCGAGACAGTCTGGATAAAACATCAAAAATATCATATTTGCGTATTCTAACAGGGCCACGTAGATAATAGTCTATCAAGATCAATAAGTCAATGCCAGATTGAGACCGTCTTCGGTCATTTTTCAGCTTGTCGGCGACCTCGCGATACGTGATAGAGTCTTTCTCAGCGGCCAGGTACACCTTGAGGTGGTCAAAGGTCTTGCGTTTTTTTGTACTGCCGGATTTGTCCTGCAGTCGAACCATTGTCCGCTCCAGCACCGTCAGTGCCCAGGACCGCTCAAAGAGCTTTTCAGGCCCCGCTTTTCCAGCAGCCGTGTGAAAAATGCCTGCGTATACTCCTCGGCCTGGTTGCTGTTGTGTCCATGTCGACGCAAAAACGCATAAAGGGGAAACCAGTATGTTCGGCACAACGTCTCCAGTGCTTCTTTGTAGCAGCAACGTTGCGGAGTTCCTGTGATAATAAAATGACGTGTAAATATTAACCTATTATGTTAGGTACTTGTCAATTTCTTTCGCCGCCTTCATACCATCGGCAACGGCCGCCACTACCGTCGATGGTCCTCTTACAAGGTCGCCGCCGGCAAAGACGCCCGGTCTGGAGGTTGCTAAAGAATCCTGGTGTGTTTGAATAAGGCCATTTCCCAATTCCACGCCCGGCAAAATTGCGATGATTTCCTGTGCGGATGCCTGGCCTATTGCTTCAACGATGATGTCCATATCAAGCTCATAAGCGCTTGACTCTATGGACTGCGGCCTGCGTCTGCCTGTATCATCCGGCTCACCTAATTTCGTGGGACAGACTTTAATGCCAGTCAGCTTTCCATCCTTACAATTTATGTCTAACAATTGCGTCAATATTAGAAAATGCACGCCTTCTTTTATCGCCTGGTCGCGCTCGGCGCTCCAGGCGGGCATCTCTTTGAAAGAACGGCGATATATCACATAAACATCTTTGGCGCCGAGCCGGCCGGCTGTAATGGCCGCATCCATAGCGGTATTGCCCCCGCCGTTTACCGCTGCCTGTTTGCCCGCTAAATCAGGTTTCCTGTCGGACTTGGCTGCTAACAAGAATTCCAGTGCGTTCCATAAACCATCGATATTTTTATCGCTGATGCCGGCTGATTTTTGTAGCCCCATCCCGATAAAGGCCGCGTCAAATCCTTCTGCTAAAATGGTATCCAGATTGAAATCCGGATTTAATTCTTTGCCCAGACGCTTTGGAAATCTGCCTTCGGGTACATCGGCAAAAACCGCGGCTGTTTCGTTTCTCAGCGAATCGCTTTGTCTTTCATCCGGAATTACCGAATCTATCAACCCGCCGAATTCGGTGCCTTTATCAAAGACCGTCACGGCGTGTCCTGCTTCGAGCAGTCCGGCCGCACAGGCCAGGCCGGCAGGCCCCGCGCCGATTACAGCGATATTTTTACCGGTTGCCTTTTTTGGTATTCGCAGTTTCGACCAGCCGTTTTTGTTTGCCTGTTCTGCCAGATACCTTTGTATCTCGGCAATCGGTACAGGCCCGTCACCGATAAATTTCTGCAGGCAGCTTCCTTCACATTGCTGCTCGACAGGACACAGCCAGGCACAGACCTCGGCAAACACATTCGCCTCTCTTAATACTTCATAAGCGGCCTTATCTTTCCCATCCAGGAACAGGCTGATGAATTTCGGTATGTTAACGCCGGCGGGACACCCTAACCTGCACGTCGGTTCCTGGCAATTCCGGCACTCTTTCGCCAGCCGTGCAAGGTTTTCTCTATCGCTCATTCTCCCGTGTGCAAAGATAGGCCCGTAAACTTGGTTATCGCGGACCACGCAGCCCGTCATCCCGCGGTCGCGCATTATCTGCGTGCACGCGCTGCAGGCCACACAAACCTTCTCAGGAAACATCCGGCCCTTTGTGATAATATCCTTGGCATAATCAGGATACGCAAACGCCATTCGCCCGACACCGGCAATGGAGGCCAGCCCGTTTGCCTTGCTTGCCGCCGCCACGTTGGGCAGAAGCGTCCTCAGCCAGCTATAGCCCGTCCCCACAATCGCAATGTCGCAAAATTCCTTTTGGATTTCTCCCGCCAGATTAATAAGTCTGCTGACACCCACGAGCGGATGTTCCGGTTCTTCATAGCCGCCAACAATCGTTTCATTGAAAGGCCTTCCAATATGCGGATTGTAATAGGGATTTGCCGCCGTGATGTTAATCAGCTTTACGCCACGCTGCCGCAAAAGGGCGATTAGCTTCTTCGGCTCAGTCAAATCCGGCTTGGTATAATCATCTTTATCAACGCCCCAGCCGTAAGGATAGGGAATTGCGTCGTAAATACCCATCCGGGTCGTAATCGGCTTGTCTTCACCGAGCTCACTGCGAATCTTATCGATAACTTCGAGAAGAAATCTGGTGCGGTTTTCGAACGGGCCTCCATACTTACCCTTTCTGTTATGGCAGGCGAACAGCTCATTAATCAAATAGCCGTGACACGATTTAATATCGACTGCATCAAAACCGACTTCAAATGCAATCCTGGCCGTCTCAACGTAAGAGGCCTGAAGTTTGTCGAGGTACTCATCCGTTACGATGGGCCAATCGTCGGGTATCCTGCTTTTTGCGTTTAGATTCGGCTCTTTTTGCGGCACCATCGGGTCGCGATAAGGGTCCCGCTGGGCAATCAAAGGATTGGCGGCGCTTCCCGGCCTGCTGTATCTGCCCGAATGCGTCAACTGGGCGACAATTACAGGTTTATGGCCCGGCCCCATACTCTCAACTGCGACCTGCCGCATCATTGCAATCAATGCGCGGAAGCTGTCTTTATTTTTTTCGTTAAGCCATAACTGCCTGGGATTCGCCCTTGCCTCGCCGACGACCGCCGTCGCCTCGCCCCAGATAAGCCCCGCCCCGCCGGCCGCAAATCTTCGATATCGCCGCACCGTTAATTTGCCCAGCCGGCCTGCCGAATCTCCATCACAGCCTTCCATAGGATGTATCGCCAACGAGTTTGGTATAACCAGCCCCCCTGCCTGCACTTTTTCTTTTAGGATAGAAATATCCTCTATCGCCTCAAGGGGCACTTTGAGCCGGGATGCCAACTGCTTCAAATCTTCGATTTCACTTAGCTTAAATTCCCACATTGTCTTATCTCTTTTTATTATCGAGCTACAATTTTTCTTTCAAGAACTTTGCCGTATAACTTTTTTTGTTTTTGATGATTTCCTTAGGCTCGCCCGCTACAACAATCC
>CAYVIT010000074.1:9296-16736 GCA_964451425.1 uncultured Pirellulales bacterium | reverse complement strand
ATTTTCGCGTTTTTAGTCGTCTTTACCTTAATAGTTATAGTTGGCCACTATTGGAAAGTTAAGAATTCCGAGAGAAAAGCGTCTCATCAGCCGTATTCTAAAAACGGATTGGACGGTTCTAAAAGCGATAATGAGGTTTTCAAAGCTTCCACCGATACCCAAAGCAATAAAAACCCTGAAGAGTATATTTTTAAGCCTGTCAAATCTTTAACTCCAGCAGAACGTGAATTCGTTTTGGCTTCCGCTAAAAAAAAGCTGATTTCTGTATTAGACAAAGGCACAGGAGCATTCCTCAGATGGATGATTATCCACACGAAGCCCATGACGTCAACAGAGTTGGAGGTTTTAGGGGATTATATACAAAAGGAATTAGCTCCAAACCGGCCTTCGTTCGTACTTAAGATAGAGGATTATTGGAACAGGATGGTTGGTGAGACTTGTATGGCTGCTGAAATCCATCATAGTACGTTCTTTTATAATTCTTCCCACGAAATTGGCAATAGAGTGCTTTTCGGTGATAAGTGCGAACCAAAATCTTTAGATGATATGGGTTTGTATGATTATTTTTTAAGGTCCGGGGTGTGCTTTTACTATGTAAAGCCCCTAAAATATGATACAAAAAATCAGGTGATGTATCTGGAACTTCCTGTAAAATCAATGATTGAATTGATATTTCATACTTTTGAGGCTTTAAGCCAATCAACACGAGATTGTGTCTTTGATAGGATGCCAAATCTTCAAAAAGTGACGATTATCTATAAAGACACTCAGGGCAACGAGATAGGATCCGGCAACTACGATTTACAATATTGGCAGGAATTAGCACTAAGCGACCGGTTCTCCTTTGAAAAGGAGTGTGATTATACAGATAAATTGTTACGACTCAACACGGAATATAAATCTAAATTGATTACAAAGGAGGAATATGAAGCGCAGACCAGGTCTCTACGTAATGCGTACAATGAACAAAAATTACGATACTATCGGGAGAAATGGTTGAAACTATTTCCTCTTATAAAGGATTTTTCACTCGATAGGGAATTGCCTTTAACTACCGAAGCTCTCTTTTTTTGAATGATAGGGAATCGGGAACAACCGGTTGTTAATAACGGGGCCGACAACGCTTCGCAATTTTCGCCATAGCACCAACCATCGCCAAATATATAATTGCGCAGCAGGCCCTTATGTTACACAATATCGCAAAAAAAATCCCCCAAATTGGTTCTTGGGCTTGGAATAGCGGCCAAATTCGCGGTTTTACAATAATTACTTGACAATCACCCGCCTTCTAAATAAAGTAGCTTCTTCGTTTGCTTTCATGCATGAAAGTGAAAAACCATTAATTTCAAAAGTGAAGGAGATTTGTAAATGGCAACAAAGGTCGCAATTAACGGATTCGGACGAATCGGCAGGGCCGTCGCAAGAATTATTATGCAAAGAAAAGGCGACTTGGAACTGGTCGCTGTAAATGACCTCTCGGACGCAAAGAGCCTTGCGCACCTGTTCAAATATGATACGGTCATGGGCAAATGGAGCGGCACAGTCGAGGCCAAAGACGATGAATTAGTCATTAATGGCAAATCCATCAAGGTTTTGGCTGTCAGGAATCCCGCCGAGCTGCCCTGGAAGGATATGGGCGTAAAGATTGTTCTGGAATCGACGGGAATCTTTCGCACAGCCGAGTCCCCCAAGGGCGGTTATGCCGACCATATCAAGGCCGGTGCCGAAAAGGTTATACTAAGTGTTCCGGCAAAGGATGATATCGATGCCACAATCGTTTTAGGCGTTAACGACGAGATGTTGACCGATAAGGTAAAGTGTGTATCGAATGCAAGCTGTACCACCAATTGCCTGGCGCCTCTGGCCAAGACCCTTAACGATGCATTTGGTATTGAGCAGGGAGTTATGACTACCATTCATGCTTATACCAACGACCAGAATGTGGCTGATATGATACATAGTGACCTGCGTCGTGCGCGGGCCGCAGCGGCCAACATTATCCCAACTACCACCGGCGCAGCAAAGGCCATCGGCAAGGTCATCCCCGAACTCGACGGCAAACTCGATGGCTTTGCTATTCGAGTACCTATTCCCGTCGGAAGTATCGTCGACCTTGTGGTTAATGTCAAAAAGGACGTTACCGTTGATGATGTGAACGCAGCAATGAAAAAGGCCGCCGAAGGCCCAATGAAGGGCTACCTGGTTTATTGCGATGAGCCTATCGTCAGCAGCGACATCGTCAATGACCCTGCTTCGAGCATCTTCGATTCGCTCTGCACGATGGTCATCGGCAAAACCGTGAAAGTCGTCAGTTGGTACGACAACGAATGGGGCTATTCAAACCGCACCGTCGACATTATGGAAAAACTGGCGGCAATGTAAGAAAACAGCGGATAGCGTTTAGCGTATAGCGGTTAATTAGGGACTGCCAACGGTTTTCTGGCTGTCCCTAATTAACAAAGAGATTTGTGAGGAACAGTAAAATATGGCCAAAAAAACTGCTGCTGATATCAGCGTAAAAGGCAAAAAGGTCCTGATGCGCTGCGACTTCAATGTCCCGCTTGATGAGGACTGCAACATTACAAGCGATGACCGCATCGTAAAGGCCCTGCCCACCGTAAAGAGCATCCTCGAGCGGGGCGGAGCCTTGATTCTTATGAGCCATCTGGGCCGGCCTGCCGGCGAAAGGGATGATAAATTGTCTTTGGCTCCGGTCGCAAAGAGATTGTCCGAATTGCTCGGCAAAGACGTTGTTTTCGCTGATGATTGTATTGGTCCCGAGACCAAAGCAAAAGCGCAGGCCCTTAAAGCAGGCGGCTGTATGCTCCTTGAGAACCTGCGCTTCCACAAAGAAGAAACCATAAAGGACAAAGCCGCCAAAGAAGACGAGCAGTTGCGCCGGGCCAAAGACGACTTCGCAAAAGAGCTCGCTGACTTGGCCGATATCTACGTCGACGATGCCTTCGGCACCGCACACAGGGACAACGCCTCGATGTATACCGTGCCCGCAGTGATGGAAGGCAAACCTCGCGTCATCGGTTTCCTGATTGAAAAAGAGCTCAAATTCCTCGGCCAGGCCCTCAGCAATCCTGAAAGACCGTTCGTCGCGATTTTGGGTGGTGCAAAGGTGTCCGACAAGATAGGGGTCATCGAAAATCTTATCGACAAGGTCGACCGCATTCTCATTGGCGGCGCAATGGCCTACACATTCTTCAAGGCCGAGGGTCGTACCGTCGGAAACAGCTTGTGTGAAGATGACTTTTTGGATAAAGCCACCGAGCTCGTCAAACAGGCCAAAGACGCCGAATGTGAAATGGTCTTCCCCGTGGATACCGTGGTCACCCAAAAGTTGGAGCCGAACGCTGAGAACAAGGTCGTAACCGGTGACATCGAGCCCGACTGGCAGGGTGTCGATATAGGCCCGGAGAGTAGAAAACTCTTTGCAGAAAAACTTGAAGGCGCCAAAACCATTGTCTGGAATGGCCCTATGGGTGTCTTCGAAATGCCCCCCTTTGATGAGGGAACAAAGGCCGTCGCAATGGCCGTCGCCGAGGCCACCGACAAAGGCGCAAATAGTATCATTGGCGGCGGCGACAGCGCAAGTGCTGTCCAGAAACTCGGCCTCGAAGATAAAATTAGTCATATTTCCACTGGCGGCGGCGCCTCGCTTGAATTCCTGGAAGGCAAAAAATTTATATGTCTCGAAATCCTCGACGAAACATAGCCGCCGGATTCGCAATTGGCAATCTAATGACCGTATTAAAGAGCTCCCCTTATGTCTGATTTGCGATTACCTAAAGCAGGGACAATTGAGATTGCACCGTCAATCCTGAGTGCCGATTTCGCCCGGCTGGCTGATGAAATAGCTGTCATCGAGTCCGCCGGCGTCAATATGGTGCATCTGGATGTGATGGATGGTCACTTTGTCCCCAATATTACCATTGGCCCGCCCGTCATCGCCAAGCTTCGCAAATACAGCAATCTTGTTTTCGATGCACACTTGATGATAAGTGAGCCGGATAGGTTCGCTCAGGCCTTCGTTGAAGCCGGAGCCAACCACATCACATTTCACATTGAAGTCGCCGACAAAGGCCAAGACCTTATCGACAAACTGCACGCCCTCGGTGCCACCGCAGGAATATGCCTCAATCCTGAAACGCCCGTTGAAGCGATAGAGAAAATCGCCCCCCTTTGTGATATGGTCCTCGTGATGACCGTTCACCCCGGCTTTGGTGGGCAGAAGTTTATACCCGAAGCCGCGCAAAAGGTTGTCAAAGTAAGGGAAATTGTCGGCCCCGATATCAGAATTGAAATCGATGGCGGAATTGACCCTGATACAACCCCGATGGTGGTCTCTTACGGAGCGGATACCCTGGTAGTCGGCAACGCAATTTTTTCAAAGCCCGACCGCATCGCCGCCGTAAACGCAATCCGAAACGCCTGCCTCCTTCGTTAGGAATTATAGGACGATTTATTTAGCCTTGGTTTTACCGGGGGTTCTTACCTAAAAGGAGTATTATCCTCTTTATATATTTACGAATCTCTTTTTTTCACCTTCCGAGTTGATTTTTCATTTCCTGCAAGACGTTTCTGAAAAAAGACTTATTAAAAAAGAAATTATGTGTCGGCCTCTAATAGCCGATAAAAGCCATCGATTGTGATGTAGACCGTTTTGAGCGGAAAATGGTTCGAGTAGCTAAAATACTAACGAGCTTGTTAAAAACATAATTCAGTTGGGAGTATAAAGATGGCAAAAAGAACACTTAAAAACAAAAAAGGCACAACCAGAAAAAGAACTGCTTCCAGGCCCAAGGCGACCAGAAAATCCACCGCTAAGAAACGCACGACCACTCGCAAAAGCGTAACTCCGAAGGCAAAGGCGGGCAGAAAAACAACCGCTAAGAAACGCACGACCACTCGCAAAAGCGTAACTCCGAAGGCTAGGACAACCAGAAAAACCACAACCAAAGCCGGCCAAAGAAAAAAACCTGTAAGGCGAAAAAGTGGATTTGATTTCAACGCCTGGCTGCTGCCGCGTTTGGAATTGGAACGATATGAGCCTAATATTAAGGTCGAGACCGGTGTCGGCGACGACATCAAGGGCTCTACACGCTATGCCTGGATGGGCGCAGGCCAGTGTGGAGGCAGACTGGTTAAGTCTTTTTATGACCTCGGTTACAGAAAGGTATTGGCCGTTAATACAACGCATCATGATTTGGACCTTCTTGATATCCCGCGCCGCCAAAAGTTCCTGATGGACATTGGTGAAAAAGGAGCGGGCAAGGATATGGAACGTGGCAAAAATGCCGTCCAGCAATACCAGCAGGAAATCTTACACCTGGCCCAGCAGACTTTTGGTACTGAGGTCGATCATATTATGGTTTGTGTTGGTGCCGGCGGAGGTACCGGCGGCGGAAGTGCTCTGGGGTTGGTTGAAATCGCAAAAAGGTATGCTCGATATGTCGGACTGTCTGAGCCGGATAAGAAGGTCGGTGCAATTATGACTTTACCGACCGTCGGTGAAGCCAGTTCTCCGCAGGTAGCTGAGAATGCATGGAAAGTGGCCGCCGAGTTGAGTGAATTGGCCGCTGACGGGCGAATATCACCTCTTATCTTTATAGATAACGATAAAGTAAACAAAATGTATCCCGGTATGACGGTAAAGTCCTTCTGGCCTAACATAAACAGTACTGTGGCCGGCCTGTTTGATATATTCAACAGGCTAAGCGCCTTGAGCAGCCGCTATACTTCTTTCGACCCTGTGGATTATCAAAGTATTATGCAGGCCGGCGGTTGTGCGATAATGGGTGTGACCAATGTGCCGGATTATAAGGACAGGTTTGCCGTATCCCAGGCTGTAAAAAGGAATCTTCAGAAGACACTGCTTGCCGGCGGATTCGACCTGACCACGGCAAAGCTTGCTGGCTGCATAGTTGTCGCTGGAAAGAAATTAATCGAGGATACTAAAGGCTTACAGGACAACATTGACTATGCGTTTGATAATTTGTCTGAGATAACGGGCAGAGCTACAATCCACAGAGGTATATATGAGGACCGCAGGGATTCTTTGAGGGTCTATACCATTATCGGTGGTTTGGATACGTGCACTTCCCGGCTCCAAGAGCTTAAAAGTCACACGGCTGTTGGCGTTAAGTAATTAAGCCGCTGGCCATTTTAAGCTGGGATAAATTTCACCTTCGCCGGGCATGTTGTTAGCTTCCTTGTGGAAGGAAGCGATCGGCATGCTCGGCGATTGGCTTTTCTAATTTCATCTCTCTCAGTTCCCCATGCGACTAAATATAGGGTGCAGGTTGTGTGAGCTCAACTTTCCTTTCGCAGCACCGATTGTTCGAAAATCACGGTTTTACAAGCGCAAACGCGCTTTTCGCTGCCCTGCTTAAAGCGTGGCATAGTATTTTATAGCCATATCTGCAAATATCCTGTAAGATAGTATCATCATTATACGGTTCACAAAAGATAGATGCGTTTCTCAAACGGGGCCCCGACCGTAAGGGAGGGGTAATTTCACTTGTGAGCCTGTAACTGGATACTATCGAGCGAATTTAATTTATGTGATTACTGTTGATTGGATATTATGGTTATGGCCAAAGAAGCGAAGTCAAAATGGAACGGCTTTTCCTTAAGGCCGAGAAAAGAGATGCCCGAAGGTCTCTGGACCAAGTGCCCGGCCTGTGAGCACATGCTCTATAAAAGCACCGTCGAAAAAAATCTAAACGTCTGTCCCGAATGCGACCACCATTTTCGAATTGATGCGGCCACCAGGATTAAATATCTGGCCGATGAGGATTCTTTTCAGCAGGTCCTGCCAGACCTGACTACCAATGACCCGCTGGACTTCAAGTTCAGGGAAACAACCTATAAGCAGCGTATAAAAGACGACGAGAAAAAATCCGGCGCTAAGGAGGCTATGCTGATTGGAAAGGCATTTATAAAGGGAAGGGGCCTTATCTTAGCGGTAATGGAGCCGAACTTCCTGATGGGCTCGATGGGTTTTGTGGTCGGCGAAAAATTCTGCGCCGCCGTGGATATGGCGATGGACGAAAAGCTGCCCTTTGTCGTCGTAAGCTGCTCAGGCGGCGCGAGAATGCACGAGGGTGTAGTCTCGCTCGGCCAGATGGCAAAGACCTCAGCCGCCGTTGCCAAATTCGACGAGGCGGGGGGGCTCTTCATCTCCGTTTTAACAGACCCCACCACCGGCGGCGTCTCAGCCAGCTTCGCAATGCTTGGCGACTGCATCATCGCCGAGCCCGGCGCCCTGATTGGCTTTGCAGGCCCCCGCACCATTGCCGAAACAATAAAAGTCGAGCTGCCCGAAGGTTTTCAGACCGCCGAGTTTATGCTCGAGCACGGCTTCGTCGATATGATTGTCCACCGAAAGGACCTCCGCTCAGAAATCGCCCGACTCATCGACTACTGCCA
>CAYVIT010000074.1:0-9196 GCA_964451425.1 uncultured Pirellulales bacterium | reverse complement strand
CACGCAATGACATCATTGGAGTGGGCAATGACTTATTTTCGGCAAAATATTGAAAAGGCAAAGGGCTACGAGCCGGGCTTTCAGCCAAAGCAGGCGGACGTGCTAAAGCTCAACACCAATGAGAACCCCTACCCGCCTTCGACGAAGGTAATGGAAGTACTCGCCCAAATCAAATCCGAGCAGCTTCGCCGCTACCCCGACCCCCTTGGCGACCAGTTCCGCCGGGCAGCAGCACAGGTTCACGGCCTATCGCCCGACAATATCTTGTGCTGCAACGGCGGAGACGAATTACTGACGATGGCCTTCCGTGCATTTTGTGATGAGAATCGACCTGTTGCATACCCTGTACCCACGTATTCGCTCTATCCCGTGCTGGCCAACCTCCAGAGTTGCAAAGCAATTGAAGTCCCATTCGACTCTGAGTTCAATCTGCCCCCAAAACTGGCCGTCACCGGCGCTGCTTTGACTATCGTTTGTAATCCGAACGCGCCGAGCGGGACCTTTATAGATGTCGGCGAGCTTGCCTCCTTTGCCGATGAGTTGGAAGGCATATTACTGATTGATGAGGCCTACGTGGATTTTGCAGATGACAATTGCATAAACCTGGTCAAAGAATTTGATAATGTGATAATACTTCGCTCGATGAGCAAGGGCTACGGCCTGGCGGGTCTGCGATTCGGATATGCAATCGCCTCACCGCCTTTGATAGCCGGCCTCCTCAAGCTAAAGGACTCATACAATGTCAATGCTATTGCTATCGCCCTCGCCGCCGAGGCTATAAAAGACCAAAAGTATTTTAAGCAAAATGTCGAAAAGGTAAAAAGAGACCGCGACATACTGACCGAGCAGCTCCGCGCCTTGAACTTCAACGTCGCAAAAAGCAGTGCCAATTTCGTCCTGGCCGAATCCAAAAACCGCCGGGCAAAGGAAATCTATGAAAATCTGCTCCGGCGAAATATCTTTATCAGGTACTTTGACCTGCCGGGACTTGATAATAAGCTCAGAATTACCGTCGGAACGAGCGAACAAAACGATAAGCTTGTCCTGACCTTAAAAGAAATCGTATCAGACAAAGGGGCTTCTAATGGCAGACAGAAAAGCTGAGATTCGCAGGAAAACAAAAGAAACAGACGTTACACTTGAGCTAAATCTCGATGGCGTCGGAAAATATGAGATTGATACCGGCGTCGGTTTTTTGGACCATATGCTCTCGCATCTGAGCAAGCACGGCAAAATCGACCTCGTCGTCAAGGCCAAAGGCGATTTGAATGTCGATGCCCACCACACCGTTGAAGATATTGCGATATGCCTCGGCGAAGCCTTACTCAAAGCCCTCGGCGATAAAAAAGGCATTGCCAGGTATGGCCACAGTTCGGTGCCTATGGAGGAGACTTTGGCTGACATATCCGTGGATTTGTCAGGAAGGCCCAACTGCGTCTATAACGTCACCTACCGAACCGATAAAATCGGTGACTTCGACGTCGAGTGCCTCGAAGAGATGCTCAGAAGCTTCTCCAATAACGGCAGGTTCAACCTCCATATTAACGTACCCTACGGTACCAACAGCCATCACATCGCCGAGGCCATCTTCAAGGCGCTCGGCCAGGCACTCGCCGCCGCCGTCAAAATCGTCGGAACCGATGTCCCCAGTACGAAGGGAATCCTGTGATTGAGGAACACGACCACGAATATCGTACCGGTATCGGCACCGATATCCATATCGTTGCTGAAGAACGCAGGCTAATGCTCGGCGGCGTCTACATCCCCGATACCGATGGTCTCTATGGCCACAGTGACGGCGACGTGGCCTTACATGCCCTTGTCGATGCCCTCCTGGGCGCGGGCGGCATGGGTGACATAGGGACATTATTTCCCGATACCGACCCGCAGTGGCGCGATGCCGACAGCAAGGAGTTTCTGCTTATAGTCAAGGAAAAGCTCGAAGAAAAACGATGGCAAATCGTCAATATTGATTTAATCATACACGCCGAGGAGCCTCACCTCGGACCCTTCAAAGGCCAGATTAAGCGCTGCATTGCAAGTCTGCTTGGCGTTGATTTTACCGCCGTAAACGTCAAGGCAAAAACAAACGAGGGCCTCGGCGACATCGGAGCCGGTGAAGCCATCGCCGCCACCGCAATAGTCCTCATAAAAAGAAAGTACAAAAGAACCCTATAAAGTTTATGGTATTGGTGGTTCGGAGTAAGAATAATAAAATAAACGGTGTTAATCGATATAAGAAGGCAATTTGAAAAATGGGATTACAGCTTTACAACAGCATGACGAGAAGGAAAGAGGAATTCAAGCCCCTGGAGGAAGGCAGGGTCGGGATATACGTTTGCGGCCCGACCGTCTACGGCCACGCACATTTGGGCCACGCCAAAAGTTACGTTAGCTTTGACATTTTGGTACGCTACCTTCGCTATTTGGGGTACAGCGTAACGTATGTACAGAACATAACCGACGTGGGCCATTTGACAGACGATGCCGATGAAGGTGAGGACAAGCTCGTCGTCGCCGCCAAAAAAGAAAAGAAGCACCCCATGGCCCTGGCCGAGTACTATACTCGCAGCTACTTTGAGGATATGGACCTGTTAAATTGCCTTCGCCCCGACATCAGTCCGCGGGCCACCGGCCACATCATCGAGCAGATTGAGCTGGTAAAGACGCTCCTCGAAAAGGGCTATGCCTACGAAGTCAACGGCTCGGTTTATTTCGAGGTGGCAAAATTCCCCGACTATGGCAAGCTCTCCGGCCGAAATGTCGATGACATGCTCGCCGGTGCTCGCGTAGAGGTCTCACCCGATAAAAAGGCACCCGCGGACTTCGCACTCTGGAAGAAGGCCGAACCGAATCACATTATGCAGTGGCCCAGCCCCTGGGGACCCGGCTTTCCCGGCTGGCATCTCGAATGTTCGGTGATGAGTATGAAATATCTCGGCAAAACCATCGACATCCACGGCGGGGGACTCGAAAACCAGTTCCCCCATCACGACTGTGAAATCGCTCAATCCGAAGCCGCCAACGGTGTCCAGTTCGTGCGAACCTGGATTCACAATAACATGATTACCGTTGATAGTCAGAAGATGGGTAAGAGCTTGAATAATTTTATCACTCTCAAACAGGCGTTTTCAGGCGCGCACGAAAGATTGACAAGGGGATATGACCCGCTTTCGGTGAGGCAGTTGATTTTGAACAGCCATTACAGGAGTCCGCTGGACTTTTCGGATGCCGCTTTGTTTGCTGCGCAAAGCGGATATCAAAAAATAATCGGGGCGGTTAAAGCCGTGCGAAAGAGAATGGGTACGGCAGCACAGGGTGAAGCTGATAAAAAGGTGGCGGTGAAGCTAAGGCGGCTGAGGGAGAAATTTGAAACGGCGATGAATGATGATTTGAACACCTCCGTTGCACTGTCGGTTCTGTTTGAGCTTGTTCGACTGGCGCAGAAACTGCTCGAAGATAGCAACACAAACGTGGGAACCCTTAACCTGGTCAATGTTCTGTTTGACCGATTAGGTGGAGAGGTTCTCGGAATCGTAAAAGCCGAATATCCTGAGACAGAGGCGGTAGGAGAGAAACGTTTCAATCAGCTTGTTGATGCTGTTGTCGGGATTCGAGACAAGGCCCGTAAGAACGGGGATTTCGAAATATCAGATGCTGCACGTTTGGATTTGCATAATTTAGGCATTGAGTTGCAGGATGGGCCCGAAGGAACTCAGTGGTCCATCAAAGAGATGGGGCTGGCTGGAGGATGAGATGAGAATACTCGGTATCGATCCTGGTTTGCAGGTCTGCGGATATGCTTGTTTGGAAACAGGCACAGACAGGGAGGAGTTGATTGAGGCGGGGATTATTCGCACGGAAGGCGGCTCGCCCTTACAGGAAAAGCTCAACAGGATAGCTGAGGATATGCAGTCGCTTCTGAATAGTTTGCGGCCTGACGTTGTGGCTGTTGAAGAATTGTATGCTCACTACGCGCATCCAAGGACCGCGATATTGATGGGGCATGCAAGGGGGGTTATTTTGCAAAAGTGCGCGGATGCGGCAGTCGAGGTCAGGAGCTTTAGCGCAACGCGCATTAAGAAATCAATCACCGGCAACGGCAGGGCTTCAAAGGGACAAATCCAAAGAACAATTCAAACTATTTTGTCTTTGCCCAAGCTGCCTGAGCCGAGCGATGTGGCCGATGCTATAGCAGCGGCGATGTGTTGTGCAAATTCGATAAGTAGCGTGGCGGAATTTTAATCGCAGATTGACGCTGATTACGAGAATTGATACTGATTTGCCAAACTGCATCGACGTGGATATCAATTGACAGCATACGGGGCGAGGATTAAACTGGTGTGAAGGATTGTCGATATGCAGAAAGGAATCATTTATGTCCCCAAAAAAAAATAAACGCTCCAGAGATTCCCGTAAACGCGCACCGGCCACGGGTGTTCGTACCGGCTCACGTATGGAGGACATTGAGCGGTCATTTCTCGACAACCTGTTTTGCGGTATGGGCCGCGTATCCAGGGCCGCCACGCCCAACGACCTGTACACCGCTTTGGCGTTGACCATTCGGGACCGGGTACTCAAGCAGGGTGTGCGGACCCTGGAAACCTATACCGAGCAGGATGCGCGGGTCGTGGCATACCTGTCGGCCGAGTTCCTGCCAGGACCGCATCTGGCCAACAATCTGCTTAACCTCGGGATAATGGACCAGACGCGTAAGGCGATGGACAAACTCGGCGTGAATCTGGACGAGCTTTTTGAGCAGGAGGAGGAACCGGGACTCGGCAACGGAGGCCTCGGACGCCTGGCATCCTGCTATCTGGATTCCCTCGCCTCGGTCGAGATACCGGCAATCGGGTACGGTATCCGATACGAGTTCGGTATCTTCGATCAAATCATCCGCGACGGCTGGCAGGTGGAGATCACCGATAAATGGCTTCGCTACGGAAATCCCTGGGAGATAATGCGCCCGGAGTTGGCCTTCGACGTCCCGTTCGGCGGACGCACCGAGACCTGGACGGACGCCCATGGCCGTTACCGCGTGCGTTGGGTCCCGGACACCGTCGTCAAGGGCGTGGCCTATGATACCCCCATTCTGGGCTATCGTGTCGGCACCTGCAATCGCCTGCGCCTCTGGAAGGCCGAGGCCGTGGAGTCCTTCGACTTCGCCGCGTTTAACCACGGCGACTACTATCGCGCGGTCGAAGAAAAGATGGTCTCCGAAAACATCACCAAGGTCCTCTACCCCAATGACGAGCATGGTGAGGGTAAAGTATTACGGCTTCAGCAGCAGTTCTTTTTTGTCACGTGTTCGTTGCAGGATATGATCCGAGTGCACCTGACGTTATCTCGGCCGCTTGAGAACTTCCACACATGCTGGGCCGTGCAGCTCAACGACACGCACCCCGCCATTGCCGTCGCCGAGCTGATGCGCCTGCTCGTTGACGAGCACCTGATGGACTGGGACACCGCCTGGGAGGTCACACGAAATACGCTCGCCTACACCAACCATACCCTCCTGCCTGAGGCACTGGAAACCTGGCCCGCATCGCTGTTCGGCCGGCTCCTGCCGCGCCATCTGCAGATTATCTATGCCATTAACCATCGGTTCCTTCAGGATGTACGTGCTCGATTCCCTGATGATGAGCCGCGCGTAAGCCGAATGTCACTAATCGACGAATCCGGCGCGCGCTCCGTACGCATGGCCAACCTCGCCGCCGTCGGCAGCCACTGCGTCAACGGCGTGGCCGAGCTGCACTCCAATCTCCTCAAAAAGTACGTGATGCGAGACTTCGCCGAGATGTGGCCCCAAAAATTTTGCAACGTCACCAATGGTGTCACCCCGCGGCGCTTCGTAGCGCTGAGCAACCCGCCGCTTGCACAACTGCTCACCGACCGGGTCGGTGATGGCTGGCTCCACGACCTGGATCTGCTGCGCAAGCTCGAGAAGTTCGCCGGTGACGCCGAATTCCGGCAGCAATGGCGTGATGTAAAACAAACCGCAAAATGCAGGCTTGCCGGGCTTATCGAGCAGCGGGTTGGCATAACAGTGGACCCGGCGTCGCTCTTCGACATCCAGGCAAAGCGCATCCACGAATACAAACGCCAGCACCTCAATGTGCTCCATATCCTAATGCTCTACCTGGACCTGAAGCGCAATCCGCAGGCCGACATACCGGCCAGAACCTTCATCTTCGGCGGTAAGGCCGCGCCGGGTTACTTCATGGCAAAGCTCATCATCAAGCTCATAAACTCCGTTGCCGACATCGTCAACAATGACCCCGCTGTATCCGACCGCTTAAGGGTCGTGTTCTTCCCGGACCACAACGTCAAGAACGCCCAGCCTCTCTATCCCGCCGCCGACCTCTCCGAGCAGATTTCCATGGCCGGCAAGGAGGCCTCCGGCACCGGCAATATGAAGTTCTCTCTGAACGGCGCCCTCACCATCGGCACTCTGGACGGCGCAAACGTCGAAATCCGTGAGGAGGTCGGCCCCGACAACTTCTTCCTGTTCGGACTGACTGCTGACCAGGCCCGGAGCCTCAAGGCAGGCGGATATCGGCCGCGGAATTTTTACGAGCAGAACGCGGCCCTTCGAGAGGTACTGGACTTCATCGCCTCTGGCGCCCTGGCCGACGGCGACACGAACCTCTTTCGTCCCCTTGTGGATAACCTGCTCGCAAGCGACCCCTTCCTGGTCCTGGCTGATTACCAGGCGTACATAGAATCTCAGGCGCGGGTCAGCACGCTCTGGCACGATCCGCAGGCCTGGACCCGAACATCCATCATCAACGTTGCACGCATGGGCAAATTCTCATCCGACCGGTCCATCCGCGATTACTGCCGCCACGTCTGGCAGGTCCGGCCGGTGCAGGTGGAAATGGAAGCTATCGAGCCCTGGGGCCATAGCGGGTAATTCACCGAATGATGATTTTGAGTTGAAAGTATGATTCCTGTCCATTCGGCTGCGCTTGGGATGACAGGGGAGCGGTTTGCACGGCCGATATGGAAAATACCGACATTTTCGCTTGATGATTCTGCTTATAGTTGTTACTGTTTATAAAGAAACAACAGTGGAAACGGATGGTGAATGAGATGAGATTTGCTCGTTCGGTTGAACAGGCCGATAATTATAAGACTATATGATAGCGAGGATTGAAGGACAACTTGTCAAACTCGACGGCGAGAGCGCCCTTGTGCAGGTCGGGGCGGTCGGCTATGAAGTGATGCTGCCAAGTTACTGCGTAGGTGCACTGTCTGATAAAATCGGTACCGATATTACACTGTGCACTATGGAATACTATGAGGGTACTCCGGGCGGCGGCAACCTGATACCGAGGATGATAGGTTTTTTGAATGCGGGCGAGAGGAATTTTTTCACCAAATTTATCAGCGTCAAAGGAATCGGCATAAAAAAGGGATTGCGGTCGTTGTGTATTCCGATAGCTACGATAGCGGCCGCGATTGAGAACGGTGATGATAAGACGTTGATGTCGCTGCCGGCGGTGGGCAAGCGGATGGCGCAGCAGATTATCGCTGAGTTGAAAGGCAAAGTGCAAACTTTCGCGGCAGGAGCAGAACCGGCAAGGCCGGCGGAAGCCAGATTGAAGCCGTTCCAGGCCGAAGCACTGGAGATTCTTATCGCCTGGGGCGAAAAAAGAACCGATGCGATGGAGTTGATTGAGCTGGCCTCACACAAAAATCCTGAAATAAACTCGGCTGAAGAGATAGTGCCTTTGGTGTACAGATTGAAGCAGGGTGTAGCAGTGTAAGAGTTTAAAACTTAAAATCGAGTGAGTTTTAAATTTTTAATTATTGTTTTTAGTTTTACACTTTAAGTTTTTAATTTTCATACTATGGCAATAGGCAGAGTCATAAGTGGACAATCTTTGAACGAGGCCGAAGAAACCTTCAACGTTTCGCTTCGGCCCAAGTTCCTGGATGAGTGTGTTGGCCAGTGCAGCGTGAAGGAGAAGCTGTCGATTGCCATAGAGGCGGCAAAGCAGCGGTCTGAGCCGTTGGAGCATATCTTGTTTTATGGCCCGCCGGGACTCGGCAAGACAACGTTGGCTAATGTTGTGGCAAATGAGATGGGGGCTCGCGTGCGATGCTCGTCGGGGCCGGCCCTGGTCAAGGCCGGTGATGTGATGGGCCTTTTGAGCAATATAAACACCGGCGATGTGCTCTTTATCGATGAGATTCACCGGCTCAGCACACCGGTCGAAGAGTTTATTTATCCGGCGATGGAAGAATTCAGGGTTGACTTTACAGTTGACAGTGGTCTGCACGCAAAGACGATAAATTTCCCCCTGAAGCGCTTTACTTTAATTGGTGCCACGACCAGAGCCGGGCTGTTAAGCGCTCCGCTTCGAGGCCGATTCGGAATGCTGTATCATCTGGATTTTTACAGCACCGAGGAGCTGACCGCGATTCTCAGCAGGTCGGCCAACTTGCTGAAATTGCAATGTGAGGACGGGACACTCGAGCTGATAGCTGGGCGTTCTCGTGGGGCGCCCAGGGTCGCGAACCGATTATTAAAGCGGGTGCGTGACTATGCGCAGGTTAAAGGCTCCGGTGTGCTCAGCTCGGAAATTGTCGAAAAAGCGCTGGTGATGGAGCAGATTGACTCGTTGGGCTTGGATGAATTGGACAGGGCGTTCCTGCGTGCGCTGGTTAATGTATATGACGGGGGGCCGGCAGGTATCGATGCGATTGCAGCGACCCTCGGCGAAGAAAGGGACACCCTCGAAGACGTGGTTGAGCCGTATCTTCTGCAAATCGGCTTTTTGAGGCGGACAAAGCGTGGAAGAGAAGTTACCAAGGCAGCCGGCAGGCATTTAGGATTCAAGTTCCATAAAAAGAAAGCCGATTCGGAAGAGGCAGGATTGTTCGATAAGGGCAGGTAGTCAACTCAAAAAACGTAAACGCATCTACCGACGCTGAGGACGGGATTTGACAATATGAGAGAAGAAATTTGCGAAGAATGCGGCAGGATAATAGGCATTGCTGAACAGGCCTATATATACAAAGGCCGTATTGTCTGCGAGCAGTGCGACAGGAAACTGCGTGAAGAGGTCCGCCAGGACCAGCAACTCCAGGACACGTGGAAACCTGAGGAATTTACAGGTTTGGAGGAAGCCGAAACGCTCGATGCACTGAAAGAGAATGAGGAGGTCAGGGAGAGCGAAGAGCTTCTCGA
>CAYVIT010000073.1:10187-16903 GCA_964451425.1 uncultured Pirellulales bacterium | reverse complement strand
GAGAATATTTAAAACAATACGTTGTTTGTTGACAAAAACACTTACAGAATAAATCAATTTTGGGAAGTTCCTGAAAAGCATCCTTTTCTTAAAAACACACTAAGACGTGAGGAGATAAGGTTTTTTTGCCAAGCTCTTAACTAAGAACTATTGGCCTCGTGGGGTACACAGATATTAGAGCTTTGTATAGCCTTATACGATCTCCCGCAAGAGACAATGTTTTACGGCTTGAAATTCCCCAAAACAAAGGTATAATATCAACTAAAAAGCTTTCTGGAGGATATATAAAACCGCTGTTACAGAGTTTTGAGTGTAAAAAATGCAACGCTGATCGCAGGCTTAATAAACCGTATTAGCAAAACCTACTATCAGATATAAATTCCGAGGAGAGTTATTATGAAACATGATAAAAACATCAACAAGGAAAGGTTTTCACGACGTGATTTTATGTATGGTGCAGGTGCCGCATTTGCTGCTTTTTCTATAGTCCCAGGTCACGTTCTGGGACGGGCAGGTCGTGTCACTCCCAGTGAGACAATACAGGTTGCCGGGGTTGGCATCGGCGGCGTAGGAAGCGGCCAAATACGAAGCATAAGTCAGCAGTCAAACACCAAGATTGCTGCACTTTGCGATGTCGATGATGTGTATGCCAAAAAAACGTTCGATAATTTCCCAAAAGCAAGAAGATATCGTGATTTTCGTGAGATGCTGGAAGCCGAGGACGATAAGATTGACGCTGTGTACTGCGGCACGCCTGACCACACTCACACGGTCATCAGTCTGGCGGCAATCAAAAAGGGCAAACATGTCTGTTGCGTCAAGCCTTTGACAAGAACGATTTTTGAGTCTCGAAGCCTGACCGAAGCGGCTCGGCAGGCGAAAGTAGCCACACAAGTAACGGCATCATCTAATACCACAGATAGTACCTGCCGGTTATGTGAGATGATATGGGATGGGGCTATTGGCGATGTACGTGAAGCTCACTGCTGGTCGAATCGTCCCTTATGGCCACAAGGTATGCTGCGGCCATCCTGGCAAGATGAAGTCCCAAAGACATTAGATTGGGACCTGTGGATTGGCCCGGCTCCGATGCGACCCTTCGTGTCAGAGTGGCGCGACGGCGACCTAACATTGCACCAGGTCAAGGCGAGCAAAAGACCACTCGCGGCAGTATATCATCCCTGGAATTTCCGAGGCTGGTGGGACTTTGGCACAGGGGCCTTAGGCGATATGGGCTGTCATCACTTCAATACGGTGTTCAAGGCTCTTAAGCTTCACTATCCAACGAGTATCAGCGCCAGTGCAACAAGGGTCTATGATGAAACTGCACCCCTGGCATCTATTGTTATTTTTGATTTTCCAGCTCGCGAGGGGATGCCACCCCTGCGGCTATTTTGGTACGACGGCGGTCTAAAACCGCCCCGCCCGCCAGAACTCGAGGAAGGCCGTAACCTACCGGCAGAAGGGAACATGTATGTGGGAGATAAGGGCAAGGTATTAGGGACAAGTATAATTCCCGAGTCGAAAATGAAGGCCTACAAGCTTCCACCCAAAACACTGGAGCGCAGGTCGGGAACCTGGGGAGAGTGGGTTGAGTCCATCAGAGGCGGACAAGCAGCAGGATGCAACTTCGAGTGGGCAAGCATCATTACCGAAGCAGTTCTTTTGGGTAATATTGCCATTCGCAGAGACAAGAAATTAAACTGGGATGGAGAGAATATGAAGTTTACGAATGATATTGATGCAAACAAGTACGTTAAGGAAACGTATCGTTCAGGTTGGTCTTTATAGGCCAAGAAATGACAAATAATAATATATCAGAGGGCATTTACTATGAAATGTGTGAGTAACTACCATATCTTTGCAGCGATTGTCGTGGTGGCCACAGGTGCTTTATGCTCAGCCGAAACTACCTTAGCTCCAGTCAATATTAATGCTTCGATTAGTTCCAGTACCATCACTTCTGCGCGAGGGCTCCCCAAGAAGTATACCGAGACCGTTACTCCCGCGAGCGGCGGTATAGTTACCTTTGATATGGTGCTCATACCCGGCGGTGAGTTCATGATGGGCAGCAGTGATAAGGAGACAGGCCGAAAAGACGACGAAGGTCCGCAGCACGAGGTTCGCCTTGAGCCTTTCTATCTCTGCACGACGGAAACTACTTACGTACTGTTTGAGGCTTACTACGAAGAGACAGTGCAAAGAGACAGGGACGAAGCCAGAAAAAAGGAGAAGGATTTAGACGCGATCACAGGGCCAACTCCCATCTACGGCGACCCGACGATGGGTATGGGCGGCGGAACGAGACCAGCCATTGGAGTAACCTGGTTCAACGCCAAGACGTTCTGCCGGTGGCTGTCTAAAAAAACAGGCAAGACATATCGTCTCCCAACCGAAGCTGAATGGGAATATGCCGCCCGGGCGGGCACTGATACTGCTTACTTCTTCGGCAACGATCCAAAACAACTCGGGGACTACACCTGGTTCGAAGACAATTCCGACCAAGCGACCCAAGAGGTCGCTCAGAAGAAGCCTAATCCCTGGGGCCTTTACGATATGCTGGGTAATGTGCTTGAATGGGTCCAAGACTTCTACAGTCCGACCGCCTACGCAGCTACGTCAAAGAATTCTCCGGTCTTAAATCCTAAGGGTCCTAAAGAAGGCAAAGTACACGTGGCCCGCGGCGGCTCATGGGAAAGTCCCGCCGAAGAACTGCGCTGCTCCGCAAGGGCATTCGAGGAAGACTTTTGGCGTTTCCTGGACCCACAGGTCCCTAAAAGCAAGTGGTGGCTTCCCGAGATGGGCTTTATTGGCTTCCGTGTAGCACGATCCGTGGAGCGGACCAAATCCGAGTCACGTAAATAGGATGCACCTATGACACCTATCACAACCCCAAACCAATTACCAATAAAAATAATAATGGAGTGCCGACCACGATGACCAAACGACATATTTTCGCGCTAAGCCTTTTTATAGTTGCTATATCTACGTTGGCTCAAACAGACGACAAGGGATACATGGGCTTTCAGGACCACAGCCAGACCACATTGTATCACAACATTAAGATAAAGCCTGTAAATAGTGAATCTAAAGTTGGCACACCCGGCACGTCTCTACAGAGGCACAATCCCAAACAAGTATTCACGTTAGTACCAGATACTCTCGGTAAAATTCTCAAAGCTCCGGACGGCAGCACTGTATTTCGATACATGACCCAAAAGCCTGTTGAGACGAAGCTGACCGCCAACAGCGTTTGCTGCCTCTATCCATTGAATACGCCCTCCGGAGAAAGAGTGGTTGATTTTGCCCCAAGTGACCATCCTCATCACCGCGGTGTTTTTCTGGCGTGGCACTCTATAACCGCCACAAAAGCCAACAAGAAAGCCGATTTCTGGGGATGGGGAGAGTGGGCACCGACTGAAGGACGGCGCATCAAGAACAGCAGCGTCAAACTTCTCCATGCCGATTCAGAACGTGCCATACTGGAAGTCGCCAATGACTGGCTTGTTGTAAACCGGAAAATGATTGACGAAATAACGTTCATCATTGCCCGCCAAGAGGAATCGGCCAACGTGGTCGACCTGAATTATCATTTAACATCTGCGATGGACGTTACCTTAGATAAGACGGCTTTCGGGGGATTTTGTGTAAAAGCCAGAAAGGACGGCGCGGGTTCTTATTATAGCCCAAGTGGTTTGGTGAAACTGCCCAATCCCCACCACTTGAAGCCGGAAACCGACTGGCCAGCCGCCGATTGGTACGATTACACAATGAATTTAAGTAACGGCAAAACGATTGGTGTTACAGTGCTTGACCACCCAGCCAATCCGCCTACTACATGGCATAACCTTGCACCCATTTCCATGGTCAATCCCTGCATCGTCGCGCCCGGATCGGTCAAGATAAATAAAGGGCAAACCCTGCAACTTCGGTACCGGCTTGTTGTGCACGACGGGCCTACGCCCGCTAAACTGCTAAAGAAACTAACGGAGGAGTGGCACCGGCAAACATCCAAAGAAACCTTCAAACCTGAACCCGGCTTCGTGCGGCTGGACAACGGCAAGGACCTCACCGGCTGGTTTGGTGCCAAATGGTCCGGCGAAAAAACCGGTGATACTACCGGTTGGAGCGTCGTCTATGGCGCGATTCATCTTGATTCCGAAGCCGCGAGAAATCAGTTGTTCAATGAGAAAACGTATAGCAGAAATGCCATCATTCGTTTGCAATTTCGGGCCGGTCGAGCGGCCGACTCCGGCCTGTGCATTCACGGCAGACAGTTCCAGGTCCGTGACTATCCGAATGCTCTGCCTGATACCAAGAAGTATGCACCTTTCTCTAACTGCGCAGGCGAGTGGAACGACATAGAACTGGATATCAGCGATGGCATTGCAGTAATCAAGCTAAATGACCAGATTATTGAGAAATCCTGGGAAACAGGTATTGATTTCGACAGAGGATTAGGTCTTCAAAGAGAATTAGGCGAAGTAGATTTTCGTTATATCAGAGTGAAGGAAAATGAATAAAGCGACCCCGCCAAAGGTGGACTGAAGGGCGCTCTTCTGTGAACAGCAGAAAGCACGAATACATAAAAAGCGCATCGATTCTTTCGCTCGCTTTTCAATACATATATTTTTGATGACAGAATTCCCAGGCGGAAATTAAAAGACTATTGCTGCATAGCCGACGCTATCAGTACTCGTGGTACCCATCTTTCGGAGCATTACTTCACTGCTGTTAGTGTGTTTAAGCAGCACTCCTTTTGTCCTGCCAAGTCTTTTTGCGGCGGCTACTGCCGCCGCCGCTGCACCGGCCCCACAGGCATTGTAGTTTCCGGCGGCACTTTCGAGCATTCTTTGCGGTTCAATTTTCAAAGCCAAATCAACAAACTCCTTGTCGTTGACATCGCTTGCCCACTTGAGGGCATCCGGGCCTCTTCCCATCGGGGTAAAGCCATATCGCGGGCCGTAATGTGTCAAATCAGTCGAGCCGATGCAAACGATGTTCTTCCCCGCAGGTGCCATAATCTCGCCAAAAGCCTCACCTAATGAAATGGCTTGTTTACTGGGTGGAACGATAATGGGCAGTATCTCTGCGTCTTGAAATAGGTGTTGTACGAATGGGATCTGCACCTCAATGCTGTGCTCACCTTTGTGGACTAGCGAGTCACTGACCGCTAATTTATTATTGACCAACCACTCAGCGAGGTCTGTATCAACAACCACATTGCCGAGGGGCGTTTGCCAAAAGTTACTATTATCGACCGTTGGCTCCGGCCCAAAGTAGCCATGGGCAGCCCCAAATATTACGAATGTATGAATCTCGTCGTGCTGCTGTTTTATTGCTGAGAAGACCATCGCTGCCAGACTACCGCTAAACACCCAGCCGGCGTGCGGGACGATTCCTGCTACTATTTTTTCAGGCAACGACTCGCTTGGCGTTCCTGCCTCGAGGCATTCCTTAATTTCGTCGACACACGCATCACGCTGAGCAGGATAAAACTGACCAGCAACAATGGGTTTTCTTGTTTGCATTTTCAGCGCCGGTTCGATATTATTACGACATTATTCAGGATCGGTGAATATTGTAACCAGTTAGGGAAAAAAAACAATATGGCATCTGAAAAAACAAGCTCTGTAGCAGTAGTGATGGGCTCCGACAGCGACATGGATGTAATGCGGAGCTGTATCGAGCAGCTTGGCAAATTTGGTATTGAGCCGACGGTACGAATAATTTCAGCTCACCGCACGCCGCAGATAGCAGCAGAATTTGCCGATAATGCCGCCAAAAACGGGATAAAAGTGATAGTTGCGGCAGCGGGCAAGGCTGCTCACTTAGCCGGTGCCCTGGCGGGACGAACGACGCTGCCGGTTATTGGAGTGCCATTAATCTCAGCTGGCGGATTAGGGGGAATCGACGCGCTACTAAGTACTTTACAAATGCCGCCCGGCGTACCTGTGGCAACAATGGCAATAGGCGCAGCAGGAGCAAAGAACGCAGCTATACTGGCTGTACAAATTCTGGCATTGACTGATGAAAAACTCAGCGAAAAACTGGCTGAGTTCAAGAAAACTCAAGAGGAAAATGCAATCAAAAAGGATTCGTCACTTCAGCAAGATTAAGTGTTTCGGCAAGACTTGAATAAGACCACGAAGCCCGTGCCGAGGAGCAAGAGTATCGCCGTAGCCGGTTCGGGGGTTGCAATTACAAGCTCGAAGCCGTTCAGGAAGCCGGTATCGTCATAAAAAGCATCGTAAACTCGCAGGCGCCAAAGGCCATAAGCATCCTCTCCATCAAAAAAAGCCAAGTTCCATGCAGGCCTGAACAACCCGAAAAACGGCCCTGTTGCTTCTTCTATCGACAACTCAGCCTCATCATCGAAACACCACTGCCCTGAACCGCCTACAGACGTAAGTCTGTCATCTTCGCCTCTTACAATAAACGCCAGATTACCTGCTAAGTTCAGAACGACATTTGTCTCAACGGGGCTTTGCAAAAGAACTTGTAAATCAAATAAACTTTCGTGCGTCAAAGTAACGCTTACATCAAGGTCGGAGATAATAAAATGGTCTGTGATTTCTATAATTACATCTGTCATCCAGCCCTTTCCGTATTCGCTTTCCGGATCATCCAGCGAAGGAATGGGTAGATTTAAGTCGTTGTTGTAAGTATAAACCGTTCCACCAAAAACAGGAAAAGAGACCTCCGCTACAATGAAA
>CAYVIT010000073.1:0-10087 GCA_964451425.1 uncultured Pirellulales bacterium | reverse complement strand
GTAAGTATAAACCGTTCCACCAAAAACAGGAAAAGAGACCTCCGCTACAATGAAAATTGCCACAATCCATTGCACTGCGCTGCGAGCGTCCATTCTCAACCCAGCCAACAAACTTTACATGCAAGCCCCATAAGTTAGCTGTTGGTCTTACGGGGCAAACAGTTACCATCCAGTGGATTCTGATTACGCGGCAGATATTATAACTTCATTAAACAATGTTGGCAAATAAAAATAAAAAAATAACCACAGAGAAGGCTGGAAACACAGAGAAGAAACTGAAAACGCAATGAATAATATTGCCACGGCCTGTACCTTGCTTCCGCAGGGGCAGGCCTCGCAATGACATAAACTTTATTTTACTTCAACAACCGAGTTAAACTCGCCGAATGGATTCAACTCCGTCAGCTCATTGTATGGGTCCTGCTGCCACTGGCCATCTACAACCAGCCGGTAGTGATATTTGCCGACAGGTAAAGTCAACTTCGCTTTCCACGCACCGCCGGCATCCACTTTTTGCATCGGGGTTTTTTCCGGCTGCCAATTATTAAAGTCACCCGCTATCTGGACGCTCTCGGCCCGCGGATACAGCGTAACAAATACAACTGCATCTTTTATCTGGTTCACACCATAATAGTCAGAAAGCTTGACATCGATATCCACAGGTTTTGGTCGTTCAGTCCTCGGAGTCTGCTCTTCCTTTAAGGCCGGCCTTGCTGCATGCAACAGCTCATCAGCGGTGGTACCGATAGTTTCGAGCCTATCAGTCAAATCACTAATAGTCTGGCGGCGCTGCTTGCCCGCCTCAGAATCAATAACTTCTTCTGCCAACAAACGAAAATCCCTCTGGCCTCTGCTGGCAGAATCGTATTCGCTGATTGGCTGACCGAAACTGGCTGCTTCCTTGATCTTAGTATTGAAATTAACGACTGTTCCGAATAACCTGTCAGCAAAGTGCTTTCTCAATTCCGCCAAAACCTCTCTGGCCATTTTCGTTCTTACATCGTACATACTGGCCAGTATCCTAACATCCACCTGCTGATTGCACCGCTGGCATAGTATACTTAGTGTTTCAAGCTGTCTGCTAAGCCCATGCAGCGCGAAGTAGCCTGTCTCAACAGGGACAATAACATCGGTAGCAGACCTTAGAGCATTAAAAGTCAACAGGCCCACAGCCGGGGGGCAATCAATTATTACGTAATCATAATCACTTCTGATATCACCCAGGACTTCTATCAGGCAACTCTCACGATCAGCAATGCCCGTCATTTGCTGCTCAAATGCAGACAGGTCTATACTGGCCGGTGCCAGTTCCAGCTTGTCGCTAATCTGCCACAGTATTTCCGTCAGCTTTAGCGGTTCATTTCTACTTTTACTAATCAGCACATCATAAATACTTTGTTCTATCTGCTCCTCGGGCACAGCAAGGCCGACAGCGCAATGCGACTGCGGATCCATATCCACCAGCAAGATCCTCTGGCCCAATTCAGCCATAGCGCTGGCCAGGTTTATCGATACCGTGGTCTTGCCACAACCACCTTTCTGATTAACAATCGCAATAGTTCTCATACAAAACTTCTCCCAAGCTTCTCATGGCCCCTATTTTGCCAGATTATATATTGCAAAATCAGGTTCTCAGTGCCAAAAAGCCCTAAAAGACACATTACCAATCCTAAAAATGGCTATACGCTCATTAATGTTAATCGGCAAAAATTTAAGAAAAACTTTATGTATTTATGGGACGGCCCGATAAAACCCCAAACAATAGTACGAGTGAAGTAGCGCTTCCCCCTTGTTGATATGCCTAAAAATCATGTGCCGCTTGTCTGATACAACCAAGCGGCACATTTTCTCGTCTCAATAACGGAGTGTTATTATCCTTTCACCTCAACCTTAACAGCCTTTGTCTTCTCGGCTTCTGGCAGCGTTATTGACAACGCGCCGTCTTTGCAAACCGCATCAATCCTTCCCCAGTCAATATTAGTTGGCGCTGTCCGCTCCCGCCCGCCTTTACAGGCTGTCAAAATGGCACTTTCTCGGCCAAAAACTTCCCTATTGTGACTTCCCAAATATAGAAATGCGCGCCTGTTTGTCCCCCGGGCCGACCACAGCAACCATCTTCCGGCTCTGGAAGTGAGTGCAAAGAAGCAGGGAATCTAACAACTTATCCACAAAAACATCCGAGACTATTGCGATTCTAACCACTGTCTACATAAGGCCTTATCAATACGACCGACGCGAAATGTAACAATTCCTAATTTCACCCCCCAACAAAAAGGCCATAGCTGCTCAGGCAATATTAGTCCGCCCCATACCCTTCTCTGAGCATCTCCCGCTTTTGATAGCACTGTTCTCTAAAAACAGCAATTTCAGCCTCCAGATTCGGATTCGGAGAGTCACCAAAAAAGGCGTGAACAATTGGAAAAACAAAATCAGTTTTAGTTTTTCTCAACTCTTTTGCCATAGCCTCTATTTTGGCCGTTGCAACTCCCTCCTGCATACAGGTGAAAGGCCCAACGTGAAAAATACCAGAAATATAAGCGTCGCCATTTGGTTTAATCAAGTCGTTCATAAAATAATAGGCGATTCCAATACTTAAGGGGGACTCACCTTCAATATTTCCATGGAACTTGTGGTTTTTCTCCAAAGTGTCAATTATCTCTATGGGCTTAGGAAGGCAGTGTCTGCCATGAAGAACTTCGTGGAACGGCTGATCAATCTTATGGGCTATTCCAGACATATATTTTCCTTTGAGAAACGATTGTGCGAGTTTCTTGATTTCTTTCCATGCCCTTGCCAAATCCCCTCTTTTAACCGCAAGTCTTACATCTCTTCTCGAGTTCCTCCTATTCATCTGATTTACATACAGCAGCCAATCAGTAATAGGATCCCTTACCATTTCGAGCTGCTTGTCTTCCAGTTTGTTGATTACAAAATCAGTATAGGGATCGTGCTGCCTCATATATATCTCGCCAATATAAAGAACGAGCGGGAATCTGTCATCGCAGCGGAGTTTAACCTGCGCAAATCTTGACACTGTTTCTTTCCCCCACTCTACCAAGTCAGATGTGTCAGCGCCATCTTCAATGATTCTTCTCAATACGAGTAGTCTTTCTTTTTTCAATTCGTTAACATGCTGTTTGTCTTCAGCATACGGTCTGTATCTTAGGGTTATATCTTCCAGCAGGTCCGAGGCGTTTATCCCTTTGAAAAGAACCTTTTGGATCTTGAGTTTGTTTGATACGGCAGCTTTTTTCGGTAATGGTATGTCGAAATAATCTGTTTCCGAGGAGGGGCCTGTTATAGGAACTTCCTCTAAGCCTTCGCGGTCCATAAAAATTCTCAGTAACTCTGTGTATTTGCCAAATCTACAAGGACCACTCGTTGTAGGCAGCATAACAAGATAATTATCTTCGACGTATTTCTTCCCATTTTTCTCAACCTGCTCACTGAGAAATCCAAGGGCATCTCCAACAACACCTTTTAGGGGGTGGCAAACCTCGGTGTAGATATGTTTCCTTGCGATTTCATAGCCCCTCTGGGTATTAGTAGGTAAAACCTTACCATCGATACCAAAATGCTTTAGTGCCGATACCGCAACATAGGCAGCATCTCCCATATAAGGGATCAGCCAGATTCTATTGTCATTATTATCTGCTGAGTATTTGGTCTGCCGCAGGCCCTTGATTTTCAGTCTCTCCTGTTTGCTTTGATTAACAACTCGTTCATGGGCCTCTGTCCTTGTCACAAAGGGCGCATTATTGGTTTGCGCATCGGTCAATAACGTTAATAAGGGTTTGTTCACGGCTTGATAAATTTTTTCTTCCTGGTAAATTTTTAAGCTATCCGGCCCGCAGCCAAAATTCATCATTCTTATCGGGAATAAATCAGGTTGTTCCGCTACGAACAAGTTGGCTTTGAGTATCTTTACGCTCTGAATCCAAAATTCGTTGTCTGCGACTTCGTCTATAGGAATATCTTCAAACCTATGCTCTAAAAATATTTGAGGAATGTAGTTCAAACCTCTGGCCCGCGAAAACATGTCGCCCGAGTTCGAGCTTGCTTCAGGATCAAGCAGTACATAATCTCGACCAATTCCAACATACGCCTTTTCGTTGCCCTTCTTTATTCTATTTAAGAACTTATCTCCTATTTCATAAAGTTCCTTTCTAAAATCCTTCTCCGCCTTGTCCGCGTATCTTAAAGCCTCTCTAACTTCTTTATCCTTAAATCTTAAACCAAGTCTTCTAAATTCACTCTGTAGAGAATGAACAAGCAGATTTTCATCCCCAAAATGCAAAACAGGTCTGATCTGTTTTTCCTCATCAATTGAAAGGACGTCGCTCAATATATAACCCTCCGACTCTGTATAAATACAATATTTCAAATCCGGAGGGTCACTTTTTCTCAACTCGATAAAGCTTGGGTTAAACAGATATCTGATGTATGGATTTTCGTTCAAGAGCGCTGCATGACCTGTTACCAACTTTCTCGCGATACAGAAATCCGTTCTCGAGTTATCAACGCCAACTTTGGCTATTTCTTTGTTGCTTGTCGGGGTTACAATAGGATGGAAACCAAGCTTTTTCAGCAAGGCGGCACTCCAAATTCCCTTCCCTCCAAGCGTTGCTGTGCTCCTTTTGATTCCCACTGTACTTTTAGAATTTTCATTCTGCTCATCCAAAAAGGCGTCCTCTAACAAGCTTCCCTGCTGCTTGAAATGCTTTTCATAAATCCTGTGGTACTTTTCAACATAATTTATCTTCGGTTTTACCGACGACTCAGAATCTCCCTTAGGACAAAATCCTCCTGTAATTATCCTGTCCCCATCAATAGTAAAAATCTCGAGCTGGCAGTCTCTTATTCCACAGGATTTTTCTTTAAACAATGCTCTGCAGGAAATCTTCTCCTTTTTAAATTGCTTATCAACCAAATCCCAACCCCTAAAGGCAGACCCATATCTTTTGTTTTTTTTCTCCAACTGTTTTATACAACATATAATATCCAAGGCTTGTCCCCATGCCCCGAACATTTCTCTATGGGGGTATGCTTCGATTTCTTTATCCGTAACCTGCGCAAGTGCAGCAAGAAAGGCCTTTCCTAAAGGGGGCCCGCCCTGTGCGGAGCATTTTTCACCAACATGTTGAGAGCCACCCACAAACTTATAATAATAACTTGCCGCTGTTCCCCTTAATATCGCCGCTGCTATCTCCTCCTTACTGAAACCTTCCGCAATCAACCTGTTTTCATCCATTTCCATAAAGACGCCACAAGTAGCATCAATCACCGGAACCCGCTCAGCCCTTAAGGCATATTCCTGCAAAGAAGTTTCTACGCCCAAACCAATAACATCAGCCATGTTCTCAAGGGTCTGTCCCGATCCCGCCTGACAACTGTAATTCATCTTCGCCTCTTTAACCACATCATTGGAAAAGCAGGTGAACTTCATGTCTTGTCCGCCTATTTCAAAAATGGTGTCAATTTTAGAATCATAGTGCTTAACACCAAGGGCATGACACGTAATTTCATCCGTTATCCTGTCAGTTACCTCCACTCCTTTTTTTCTTAGCTCCTCGGATTTTCTTTTGCTGATTAAGATTTTCTCATACAGCCTCCTCGCGGAACCGGTAGCACCCACTCCCCTGACAACTATTTTGTCCTTATGCCTACTTAAGTATTTTATTACGCTCTTTAATGAGCCCTCAGGATTTCCATGGGTTTTAATATAAATTTTGTCAAGTAACTTCCCCGTCAAGTCGACTAAGGCGCCCTTTGTTGTCGTGCTGCCTCCGTCTATTCCTAATACCACATCAGTATTGTTTTCTATGCTCTCCTCAAGACTCAAAGACCTTTCATTTACCTTCTGAAGATAACCGCTAAGTGACGGGTGGAATTTCCTTTTTTCTCGACTGTAATTCGCGACTTTTTTGAGATCTTCAATATTAAAAACGTAGCCGTTGTTCTCCTCCAACCCTTTCAACGCAACACCAACCGCCGCAATATTATAATAATGACTGGGCCTTGTTATAGAAATACCAAGAGAATTCTCTAAGTTTTTTCTTATAATATCATTACTGAAAACGCACCCCGTTACGATCGCAAGATTAGACTCGGCAGAAATAAATTCCCTTGTTCCAAGTACATCTATTTTGTAATTTCTTGCAACCGTTCTAAAAAGCCCTGCCAAGTTGTCTTCTCTCGTCGCGCCTTCATTCTGCTTATGGATTAAATCAGATTGAATCACAACGCCGCACCTTGCCAAGAACTCACTAGGTTCCTTTGAACTCTCAGCCTCTCTCTCAGCGAGAGAAAAGATTTTTTCCAGTCTCGATTGCGCCAATCGCCTTTTTCTAATTCTATCCTTAAGCTTAACACCCAAATCCGAACCTTTGCCCGCACCATTATCTACATCTAAATTAGGAACTTCACTTTCTAACAACCTTCTACATTGTTTTTCTATTAGTATTCCAGATCCGCCACCACATTTAGTTCCCGACCTCCACTCCTGGATAACTCTCTTACAATTAATATTCTTCACATTAAAAAAGTACGAGTCCTTTGCTCCTATATGGAATATATACTGTGCTTCCTGGCAAATCAAATCAGCCCCTTTTGGAATAGTCACACTATCAGATTCATATATTAAACCCGTCATCACTTTCGGGAAATATTTAGCATTGCTCCCTGTAAATGCTGTGCTCCTTATCATGCCGCTACCAAATCTCATTTTCACATCATTCCAAGCCTCATAAATTGCACCGATCGGGTCTGCAAAGTGCATTAAGGGTTTAGGAGAGTATACTATTTCCCTGTCTTCCCTAACCACGACATAATGTACAGAACTGCTGCCAACATCAAATCCGACAAAAAAGTTCATTTGTGACTCGTCTAATCCTTCCTTCCCCAGCTTTTAGCAGGAATACTACCAAAACCAAGATTGTTCTTTGGAATGAAATTTATACAAATATCGACTTTATTACACTCTTAAAATTACATTAACACTTGTTATTAGTTCTGTGTGATCTCTCTTTATTTAACTATTGGTCGGCTCGACGCACAAGAGATGATAATATTTACGAGCGAAATCACAATTTAACCCACAAAAAAAGTGACTTTCTGAAACCCAACTTTTCCCCCTTAAGTTAAGCATATATAAGCGATTACACACAATATATTGGAAATATATAACAATTCAACACCCTATATTATTGATAATACTGGTTTACTTTTAATCTAATAAGTATTAACAACCTTTTACTTTTGTAAATATACTTCAGCGAAATTAATTTCTTGATATATGAGCAGAAAATCTATTATACACAAGGTTTTCTTTACTCTCAACAAATACAAAAATAGTTTCTGTTTATTTGTGGAAAAAGTTTTACATTTGTTTTGCCACAAGTTATATTGGGGCAACTAAGGGAAATTTGGATAAGAGATGTTAGGAAGGACTCCTATAATAGTTGTTATTGGCGGCACTTATGTAGATATGGCGATAAAGTGCTACCAATTCCCACTACCAGGGCAAAATGTTACAGGCACGGCTCTTTCATATGTTATTTCTGGTCCGGGGCCAATTCAAGCTGTTGAGGCGGCGCTTTGTGGGTGTGAGGTTTATCTTATCAGTAAGGTCGGTGGGGATCCGTTTGCTAAGATGGCTATTGACCGTTTGAGGGAGCGTAAAGTTAAAACCGGACTTGTTTACACCACGGAGGCCAAAAATACCGGTGTTATTGTAACACTTGTAGATTCGACAGGAGAAAACACAAGTTGTCTTTACACGGGTGCTAATAGTGCTTTAAGTTCAAAGGACATAGGTGCCGCGGAGCAAGTCATATCTAAGGCCGATGTTTGTCTAATTCATGGAAGACTACCACAAAAATCGATAACGAGAGCGATTCGAAGCGCACGTCTCCACAACACAAAGATCATCCTAAATCCTGCCAGGCCAATCGAGCAACCTAAGCAAGCCAGTGAGGACCTACCAGCAGAGTATTTCTCTGTTGATATTTTGATACCGAACCTTTATGAGGCTGCTGATATTACCGATAAATCGGACGCCAGTATTAGGACCGCAAAACTTATTGGTTCCGACCTTGTGGCGCGCGGAGTCCGTTGTGCTGTTATAACAATGGGTAAACGCGGCTGTATGGTTGTTGATAGAAACAGTGCAGACCATATACCAGCGTTTGAGGTGGAGTTGGTTGACCAAACAGGCAGAGGCGATGCGTTCGCAGGCGCCCTTGCAGCATATTGTGCCGTGGAGAACGACGTAAGAGGAGCGGTCAAATTTGCATCTGCAGCGGGGGCGTTAGCTTGTACGAAGTTTGGCTCATTAGAAGCCCTGCCTACAAAAGCGGAGATAATCGAACTTCTACAAAAAGAAGATGCTGAATGATTACCCTTTGCCTGCACCAGGCCGCCGAGGCGGATTCTGCTATTTAGTTCCTGTTGCGGAAAACCGAAACCGGAAATATCACCCCTGCGGAAGCGGGGGCCTACGCCTAAAAAGCTGGATTACTGCCTTCACAGGAAGGACAAACGCCGTGTCCGTAACAGGAACTATTTATCCTTTATGAGTAAGTACCGCGGATTTTGTGAGATTGTCAATCCCAAACCATTATTTTCCCAGGCAGAGTTTATTATTTTCTCTTCTTTGCCAAGAAAATGTACGATTCTTACTTCAGCAGCTCTTATCGGTAACGTTACCTTGTGCTCCCGGCCTATCGTCCAGATTGCGAGCGCAACGCTTTTGTCCTTAGTCATTTTGAAGGCGAAATCTTCGTCACTATCCAAATCGAGCCGTTCGTCGATGCAGAATCCAGCGAGAGTAGAGGAAAGAGTCTTTGCTGCAAGGTAAGCCGCCTTGGGCTTTAGGTCATGCATAACCGTGCCAAAGTGGTGTTCCCGCTCATTAGGATTGGTGCCATCGTTTTTCCAGTCATACCAGATGCTGACGGTGATTCTCTGGTAGAGATTGATTATAAATTCTCTGACAAGGTATTGGGCCTGCTGCTCATTGGACAGGCGGGTGTTGTCCCAGTTGATGTTCGAGTAGCCCCATTCGCCGGAGATGATTGGGACCTCTTTGTCGTTTGGGGCGTAGCGTTTCATAAGCTCGCGTAGCTTTTGGTAGTCTTTAATGACGGTTTCAGGCGGGCGGGGACGGTAGGGATGGACACTAAGCACGTCAATCCACTTGAGCATACCCTGTTTAAAGCAATCCTCAAGCCATCTAAAAGGGATTGTCGACGTGGCGGGGGCGACGACCAGGCCGGTATTGTCGGCTTTTTTGATTCGTGCTGCCGACGCTTCCACCAGCTTGCAGTAATCCTCAACATTCGGCTCAGGTCTCCAGAATTGTTTTATGTTAGACTCGTTCCATATCTCCCAGAGTATGCCCCTGCCTGCATACCTGGCGGCGGCCGCCTCGGCGAAGGCTGCGAAGGCCCTGCGGCCCTGCTCTGTGCGGACGGACCTGTCCGATTCATACAGCCGATTGCTGTAGTCAAGAATGTACAAAATGCGTATTCCGCGTTTGGAGGCACCTTCAGTCAAAGCGTCATAGCCGGACTTCTCGAAATCGTAAACGCCTTTCTGCCTCTCGATGGCCTCCCAGGCCAGGTCCATCCTGATGAACTTGAATCCTGCGTCAGCGATTAAATCCAAATCCCGCGGCTGGCCCCTGAAATGTATGTTGACACCGAAGCCGTTCGGGACGGTGAGTGTGGGTCCCGATTTATCGGGAGTAACCGCTGCCTCACAGGGGCAGGCGAACATTCCTAAAATTACACAGACGGCGAGTGGTATATAAAAGCGTTTAATCATTGTTCCAATACTCCTTTTATCGTATCGCGTCGTGCGTGATGCGTATTGCGTGAAAAAAATACGCACGATTCAATACTACGAGAGCCTCTCTTCAAGCCAGAGCCTCAGAGCCGAGGGCAAGGCCGAGCCTTGACGGACGGGCAGGAATTACTGTAAGCGTAAGGGCGGCGGCTGTCCATAGTTTTTCTGAAGACACCGAAATAAGAGGTCAGAGGTCAGAGATCTGATGTCTGAAGTCTGATGTCTGAAGTCTGATGTCTGA
>CAYVIT010000072.1:0-16955 GCA_964451425.1 uncultured Pirellulales bacterium | reverse complement strand
CGTCCTGAATCGGACGATTAGAATCAGCTGTCGAGTTCCACTGCACCGAACTCGGTGCGTTGCGGCTGGCAACTTGCTGGCCATTAAGGTACGCCACAAAACCGTCCTCGTACTTCATCCGCAACGTAAGCGTATCATATATCTCCGGCTCCCCTAATTCGAGATTAAACTCGGTGCGCATCCACAATGAGGCATTGACACCCTGCATAACACCCTGCAGTTCGGAGTCACCGCCGCCGCCCTCAAGCATGAATCCGCCGAACGGATACGCCTTACCATCTTCGGAATCTGCCGTGGCCTCGGCCCTGACTTTGAAACTTCCGTCAACCGCCGGAATGATACCATCCCATCGAACTACATAGCCCGTAATGCTATTGTCACCAGCCAGTAGCTGAGTCGTATTGTCTGTTTTTAATACCACGCCGTCACTGCTGTTGTTAACTGCGCCGGTGTGGTCCATGATGGTGAAAAGTGATTTTCGATTCGGATAGTCGCTTGCACGTATGGCGGTACTAACAAAGCTATACACACTGGTTGGATCAAGATCTGTGAACTCAATCTCTACCCACCAACCCGAGTTGCCGTAGTAAACAAGGTATCCGCTCAGGTCCACAATATTATTGAATATTTCGTATGCATCCGTGCCCGCTGTGGGATTTGCGCCAGCATTGGAGCTTACATTTAAGCCCTGGGTACCCATTGTGAACGTCACAGAGGGCATTCCGACATCGCTGCCGGTGGCAAAATCCTTCAGTTTTCCGAAGTTATGACTACTGTCACTATTGTGTATAGTCCAGTCGGTTACATTCGCTGCCGTAGAACCCCCACCATAGCAGTCGTTGTAGGCAACTATCGGCACACCACCGATGCCAAATCCCAGGCCTGTTTTTCCAGTATCCCAGGCTGAAGCATTGAAGTCAACATCGGCCCAATCTGTGCCCAAAGCCGCATCGCCGATGGTGGGCACGTGGTAGTAAGCAGTCGCGCCTGTTGGCACGAGCGTCGAGGCGTACTGTGTCAGACCGTACGAAACATCGGTCAACTGTCGGGGATATTCCGGTGAGTATTTGTGAACGACGGTAATACCGTCAGCAGCTACCAATGCCAGATAGTCTCCTGCCTGGTTGAGGTTGAAGTTAGTGTGATAATAACCGGCAGGGTCAAGATATGGATAATTATCAGGATACAGATCTCGTGTTTTCTCCGATGCGAAGATAATCAGGAACTCACCAGGCTCGACCTCAAGACCGTCAGGGAATTGCCACATCGTCAGGTTAGGCTCAAAGTCAGTCAGATACCAGCCATCCAGATTGACAGTTGTGTCCGTAGGATTGTAAATCTCGATCCAGTCGGAGGACTCGCCGTTTCCATCCAACAGGTCGCCTTCCTTCGGCGGAAGAGGCGGCTTGTTGCTGGCGTTGCTGGCCATAAACTCGCTGATGACCAGGTGGGCTTCCTCTATCCGCCAGTTCCTTGCCAACAGGGCAAAGTCGGCCATATTTACCCCATCGACTCCGTCCAGGTCGGCAGTACACCCAGGCTCAAGACAGTCCGGATCCAGCCACTGCCAGGCAAAAGTTCGCAGGTCTTTGGAATCAACAATATGGTTGCCATCCAAATCACCTGCGATGTAAGAGTAAACAGCAGATGAACCAGTCAAAAAAGTTATCAATACCAATAATAGCAATGAAGTTTTCACAGATTTGGGCATCATTATTTCCATCCTCACTGTTGTTTAAACGACTAATTGCGGCCCATTCCTTGTAGACTCATCTTTTATCTTCACCCCCGCTGCTTCATTTTTGCCAAGAAAAACGGTGGGGGCAAAGAGGCGATTTATTCCAAAAAATTCGTAACCCTCAACCTATGAGCCCTAAAGTCAAGACTATCAATTACCTGAACTTCGTTTATTCTAACATAAAAAGGGTCGAAAAGCAACCGTTCAAAACATAAATCTATGCAATAAGGACGCAAATAAGCCTCCGTTTATTGCAGAAATACTCAATGACTGGGCAGTGTAGTAATTGAAAAACCTTACGGACGATCCTCGAACTGTCGCTTCGAATGGACTAAATCAATCTTTATTTTTCAAAAACTCCTCACTCCGTCGCCGTAGCTTTGTAACGTCGAAAACTTATTGCTTTTTGAATAAATAATATTGAAATTCTCTCTAAGTAGGGTAAATTCCAATTATTCCGGATTTTATTAGGCCGGGAATGAACTACGAACTATGAACTATGAACAGGGTGTAGAATGTTAGCCGGGCAAGTTTTAACTTATTTGTTTGTTCTTCCTATCTTTCTCGTGTCTTTGACTATTCACGAATATGCACATGCCTGGGTGGCCTACAGATACGGCGATGATACCGCAAAAAGTATGGGCCGGCTGACTCTGAATCCCCTGGCCCATATTAGTCTATTCGGTACAATTATTATGCCTCTTCTTGTACGTTTCGGCTGGGCAAAACCCATACCCGTTAATTTTTCGATTCTTACCAAAAAGCAAATCTTTTGCGTAGCAGCCGCCGGTCCTCTTGCTAATATACTATTGGCTTTTATTTTAACCGGCGCTTTCCACATCCTCAGTCTTGAAGCGATACCTCTTTTGGGCAACTTTGTATTGCTGGCAATACTGTTTAATATCGTCTTAGCCGTGTTCAACTTAATTCCGATACCGCCCCTGGACGGCTCACGTTTAGTCTATGCCCTATTGAAATCTTCCAAGGCAATTAACGCATATTACAGGTTTGGCCGCTACGGGATATTTATCCTTATAGCATTCTTGCTGCTTGGAGGACTCCAGAAGGTTGTATTGCCTTTGTTCGAGGTGTTTTGCACTTTACTCGGGCTGCCATTACCGGGCCTGCTTAGCGGATAAAAACAGATGTTCAAACAATCAAAACCAATATGCAAAGAGCAAAGAGAGGATGAAATTGTGGTAAAGTCAAAAAAAGAATTTCTCGGACAACCATCCGTTCGTCAAAAGTTCATATCAGCCAAACGAGGGAGCGTGGATGTTGGAAAACTTATTGGTATTGTCATATCCCTTATTGTTCTTGGTCTTATCGGCTTCGGAGTTTCGCGGATTATCAAAAGTATGGGAGAGGCAGGCAGCCAATATAGTGGGGCGATGGTAGATACAAAACGCAAGGCCGTAGCCCTCCAGTGTCAAATGAACCTGCATACTATTTGGCAAAACTTACGAATGTATGCAATAGAAAAGGAGAGCTTTCCACCTTCACTCAAAACTCTGGTAGATTGGGGAGTTGACTCACAACTATTGCGTTGTACGGCCCCGGAGGGAGGGCAATACCTTTATATCCCCGGCCAGAATGGGAACATGCCCGGCCAAAATGTATTAGTGTACGAATTAAAAGCCGTCCATGAAGGACGCTGCAACCTATTGCGAGTGAACGGGCAGGTGGAACTGCTTACACCTGACCAGGTGCAGGCTGCGGTAACCAAAACATATACCAGACTCAGGGAAAGACGTTGAAAACCTAATTTTCGTACATTAACATTGGCAATGGAATGGATAGCCTAAAATTAAAATTTCTTGGGAGCTTGGTCGCTGCCGTGATAGGGGTTTCATTAGGAGCAAGCGCCACAAGATACACTGATGACACCGCTATGATGATAGGACTCGCCGCAAAGCCATGGCAAGTAAAAAAGAGAGACGATAAATGAAGGCGATGATACTTAAGAAAGTTGCACCCATTGAAGAAGAACCTTTACAACTGGAGGAGATGCCTACCCCTCAGCCCGGTCCTAAGCAAATTCGGGTGAAAATTTCAGCCTGCGGAATCTGCCACACTGAGCTTGATGAGATTGAAGGAAGACTTCAGTCGAGACTGCCGATAATTTTGGGCCATGAGGTTGTTGGAAAAGTGGAAAGTCTTGGCCCTGAAGCAACCAAATACAAATCAGGAGACCGTGTGGGAATCGCATGGATAAATTCCGCCTGTGGAAAATGTAACTTCTGCCGGGAGGGAAATGAAAATTTATGCTCAGAGTTCCAGGGTACAGGCTGTCACGCAAATGGAGGCTATAGTGAATATACCGTAGTTTCAGAGGATTTTGCCTATTTAATTCCCGATAGATTCTCCGACTGGGAAGCAGCTCCTCTCTTGTGTGCCGGGGCGATAGGCTACAGGGCTCTGAGACTTACCAAGTTACAAGATGGTCAAATTCTCGGCCTATTTGGTTTTGGCGCCTCAGCTCACATTGTCATTCAAATAGCCAAACACAGATTTTCGAACTGCAAGGTCTTTGTCTTCACCAGAGCCCAACAGAAAGAGCATCAAAACCTGGCCAAAAAACTGGGGGCTGACTGGATTGGAGCAACCGGAGACACTCCGCCTGCGAAATTGAATTGTGCAATTGATTTTACACCCGCCTGGAAACCGGTAGTAGAAGCTATGAGAGTGTTGGAAAAAGGAGGACGGCTGGTTATAAATGCAATCCGAAAGGAAGAAAAAGATAAAGACGCCCTGCTGAAATTAGATTACCCAACTCATATTTGGCTGGAAAAAGAAATAAAAAGTGTAGCAAATATTACTAAAAAAGATGCTGAAGAGTTTCTTGCTTTGGCATCTGAAATTCCCATTATCCCCGAAATCCAGCAATTTCAACTGGAAGAGGCTAACGAGGCACTAATTCTACTCAAGCAGGGGAAAATCCAGGGAGCCGGGGTATTAAAAATATGAGGCTAACCCCGTTAGAGACCCAACGGAAAAAGTCTCTAACGAGGCTAAACAATAAAAAGTACGAAATTCTACACACATCATTGTTTAATCGAGCGTATATATCCTAAAGAAGCTCATATAGGAGATGTGATAGTGGCAATCAAGCTTTACAAAGAACCTGAACTCGAAAATCCTATTATGCTCTGCGGCTGGCCGGGCATTGGAAACATCGGAATAAACGCGATTGACAGTTTAAGGGTGGTATTAAAAGCTCAGGAATTCGGAGAGATTGAACCGTGGGATTTCTTTAATCCTCGAAAAGTTACTATCGAAAAAGGTCTGCTGAAAAATTTAGAGTTTCCCAGCAGTAAATTTTACTTCCAGAAAATCAGGAGCCTGCACCTGATATTCTTCATTGGTCAAGAGCAGCCGGCTGAAGAGAGAATTAGATATGCTGAAGGCAGAAAGGCATACAAAATGGCCAACCTGGTTCTGGATGTGGCAGAAAAATTTGGCTGCCGCAGGGTCTACACTTCCGGAGCGGCTGTAACTCAAATTCACCACACGGCAAAGCCGAGAGTGTGGGCGGTGCCTAATAAGCAGAGTTTAATAGAGGAAATAAAGCAATATAAAAATACGATTATGATGTCGGAAATTGAGGGAAGAAGCAGCCAAGGCGCCATAACCGGACTAAATGGTCTCCTGCTTGGAGTAGCTAAAAAGAGAAATTTAGAAGCGGTCTGTTTAATGGGTGAAATACCTTATTATCTTCAGGGAGCACCCTGGCCCTATCCAAAGGGCTCAAAATCTGTTCTTGAGGTCTTGAACAAAATCCTAAATGTCCGGATAGACCTCAGTCAACTCGACGAATCAGCCAAAAGAGTAGAAGAAAATATCGAAGAATTTCTCGAAAGCCTTTATAAGGCAGAGGCAATACCTCCGCAATTAAAAGATGAAATCGAGAAGTTAATGTATGCCGGACCAGCCGAGCCGGGACCAATCACTGAAGAGGAACAAAAAGAAATGATGAAACATATTGATGAGCTTTTCAAAGAAGGAGGCCAGCAGGATGAAAAAAATCTTTAGATTCTCCGAGCAACCTGAGTTTGAAAATCCATCTCTGATCGTCGGCTGGGAACCGGATAGCGGCAGACTAAGCACGAAAGTGATTGAGTACTTAAATGAAAAGTTGAAAAGTAAAAGTTTTTGCGAAATTGAGCCGGTAAGCTTCTTTTCTTTTGCCGGAGTTGCAATCGAAAACGACATCGCTCAGTTTCCGGAGTGTAAATTTTATTACAGCCAAAGACGTGACCTGGTGATATTTAAAGGCAGTGAGCCCCGATTTGAACAATACAGATTTTTGAATGCGATTGCAGATTTAGCCCAACATGATATCAAAATAAAAGAGTTGTATACCATTAGCAGCACTATCTCCGCAACGGCCCATACCAGTCCGCGACGGATATCTGCCGTTTATAATCAACGCCAAATCCAGGAAAAGCACCGAGGCTATGGCCTCCAGGATATGAATTGGGAAGGGCCGCCGCCTATCAATAGTTTCCTTTTGTGGATAGCTAAAAACAGAGGTATTCCCGGTGTGAGTCTTTGGCCCCAAATACCATTTTACCTGGCAGCCGGCGAAGATTTTCAGGCGATAAAGTCGACTCTTTCTTTTCTGGATAAGAAATTTAACTTAGGTCTGGATTTCGCAGAACTGGATAAAAATATCAGTAATCAAAATATAAAAATAGACCGCTTAAGAGAAGAAGATTCAGAAATTGACAAATATATAAGAATGTTAGAGGGTGAGCTTGCCCTAAGCGAAGAGGAACAAGTGGAATTGACTATGAAGGTAACCGAACTCCTCGAAGAAAAAATCTGAGACCCGTTAGAAATTCCAGCAGCGTTTATTTCTAACGAGGTGAACCCGAACTGACAAATCAAAAATAAGCTCATGGTTCGTAGTCTATAAACTATGAACTCACAACTACGAACTCAATATTACTGTATCTCACTTCACTGAATTCGGCTCGTGCAGTTGCATCACGCTTGCCGAGTTAGGCTCCTCTGCCTGCTTAACCTCTTTAGGCTTCTGCTCATCCTCAATCAATTCCGAAAGTTCCTTCGTCAGATCTTTGGCCTTCCATTCAGCAATTTCATAAACCCACCCTTGATGCTCCTCTGCGAATTTTTGCGCCTCGTCCCAGGCCTTAAGTTTAGCTTCCTTTTTCTTAAGCTCTTCTTCCGATTCATCTTTTGTTGGTCTTATAACTGTGCCCGTAAACTCTGCCTGACATCTCACATAAGTCTTGTTATCTTCCTGAGCAATATTCAACGTGTAAACAGCCGAATTCTTTAGTTTGCAGACAAATCGTCTATTGAAAACCAGGCCGGATGACTTTTTCTTGACATCATCAAACCTGAAACTTGCCAAAGCTGCAAAAACTCTATCACATTCGCTGCCTTTGGCCCTTTTGCCCGCTGGAATATTCTGCAACACCACACGCCTGCCCTCATCCTCGGCCTTCAATGTATACTCTCCGTTTGCAGAACTTACTGTCACCGAGTTAATATCTTCTCGATTTACTGAAATAAGCTCCTGCTCAATGTAATCGACAGGACGGCTTCCAATCTGGGGCACATTTGACGCCACATAAACTTTATCACTCAAGGCTTTATCTGCTGAAATCAATCTGACGTAAGTGCCCTGCCCCAATTCCTTGGACTTGCCAATAATGACGCCGGCCAGAACTGTTGAATTTGGCTCATGTGTCAGAAATTTAACCACACCGCTCGCCGCCTCTTCCGTTACTCCAAGGTCTTCGTGATACGCCGATTCATCCGTATACAGCTCAGCGGTCTTAATATCAAGGCACGACGTTATCAGCTCGCTTATTTTGCTCATAACCGCCGGGTAATTGTCTTTGTTAGTAACCACAAAATCTGCTCCCTCGCGTTTCAGGGTCACTGCATCCTGACCTGTTCCCACTACAATGCTGCCTATATCAGATGTGTCAAGACCAAGGATAAGATAAGAAGGCCCTTCCGACTCTGTCCCGGGTCTGCTTGAAACACGTGATTGAATCGCAGCCCATACGACCATCAAAACAGCAGCAGCCCCTAATATCGTAAGGTTTTTATTGCTCATTATTAGACTCCTCATTCGTATCTGATTAAAGCGAGTTTCCTTTCTCGCTCAATACCTCACGGAACACGAATCAAGCATCACTTGCATGGCTGATATAATGTCTCTTCCTTATACTACGGCGGATACTTACTACTATAGCAATTATCAGGATAACTGCCGGTGCTATCATTGTATTAGCCCTTAGCAGCTTCTCGCCCAAACTATCAATCCGTTCGCGTCTTTTCATCTGAATCACACGTTTCTCACTGTTGGCTCGTTGTATCTCCAATTCAAGCTCGCGCCTTTTCTGCAATATTGAACTGCCCACAACTTCTTCCTGACCCTCTTTGGCGGAGGCGATAATAGACTGCAGTGCACTATTAAAACCTGCGATTTTTACCTCAATGGCTGCCAGTTCCTTGGCAGTCTCGGCTTCCGCCTCCCTTTCAATCCTGTCAACAACAACAAACGGACGCCTGAAGTTACCCCGTGACCTGATTGAAATCAAATCGCTTGACCCACCCAAATCATCAATAGCATTCAACATCAAAGCCGCATTGTCCGCATTGGGGACCTTACCGAAGACAAAAAAGTTACGGTACGCCAACATGTCACTTATAAAATCAACATCCGAAAAGACAATCACTGCGCAGGCTTCTTTCTCTTTCGCTTCCTTTAGACCTGTAATCCGTTTCGTGATCTTCTTTTTATCATTTGGGTCCGCTGCCGGCTCCGAAGATTCCTCCTCACTCGATTCAACTTCAATCTCAATGCCGTTGGGAAAACTGCTCTTAAAGCGGCCGGTAACCAGATAACCCATATACACAGGCTTAACACCATCACCATCGATAAATTTACTCGTCAGGCTCGAAGGATTCAGGAACATCAACTCATAAGGACTGCTTACCGACCAGCTATTACCACGATTCGTCGTCATTAAAAGCGGGGTTAGCTGTATCTCAGTATCGCTCTGCTGTTCATCTAAGCCCACTATCTCCTTCAGCACTCCGGCAAACAAAATATTCACCTGGTTAAGCTCTGCTGTTATAACAGTGTCGGCATTGAAGCATCCCGGTACAAGACTAAGGAAACCAATGAGGTCCTCCGGCCGCTGGTCGCGACCACCGGGCCAAGGCAGCATCAAACTTCTGTCCCCTGCAAACGTATCTTCCGACATCTCAAGCCCCCAGGTTCTCAAAAGCACGTTTAGGTTCGACTTCCGTGATGGCATCCTGCCCATTTGCATTGCCATTTGATCCGGCCTATCCACCATGCAATGAGGGTCAACACAAACTACCATCTTGCCGCCTTTCAGTACAAACTGGTCTATTGCAAAAAGCGTCTGCTCCGGCAGCTCTTTTGGGTGGATAACAAGCAGAATATCAACATCCGCAATCTCATTAACATCTGTAGGTACACTTGTGACCTCATACTTTTTTCGCAATTGCTCGACGATAGTCCAGGGTGGTTCCGGCTGCTTGTTTTGCATCCGCATCATTTGGGCCATGTAGGGGCTGATATCCTGGCCCATGACAGGCAGCGAGCTCATTATACCTAATCTCTTCTTCTGACGGGTAATGGCTGTATCTATCAGATAGCTTATGTCATACTCGACAAAATTCTGTCTGTCCGGCGAAAAGAATGGTATCGCCTTCTCAATCCCAAACGGCGTCCGCACTACTAAACCGAAAAAGAAGCTTTCCTCCTGGGTTATAGAAAATCTTTTCAGGCCAAACTGCAATGCATCTACCTCATCCTGGGAAAAAGGCCTCGGGTCGATTACCTGCAGCTCAACCATCCCTTTTGCAGCCGCAACGTATTCTTCCAATAACGATTTGACAAACTCGTAATAATTATTGAAGAACTTAATCTGGTCCGGCCCCTTCAGCGCCGCGGTCTTCGCGTAATAAAGCTTTATTACAACCTTTTGATGCAGCTTGGCCAATATTGCCTTGGTCCCGTCCGAGAGTGTATAAAGCTTCTGGTCAGTGACATCAGCCTTCCACGACTTGCCAATGTTTTGGCAAATGCTTATCGCACTGAAAACAATCACCAAAATACAAACCGCACCTATGACCGCTCGTATCGTCCGGTTCATTAGCTCGCTTTCCTTTCATCTAAAATAATTGTACTGGCAGCAATCCAGCCGACTATCAGCAAAACAAAGTAAGACATATCCTTAAACTCAAGCACTCCCTTCTGGATTGACTCAAAGTGCGTTTGAAAACTCATATTCTCTATTGCAGACACTAAACCGGCAGGAAAGAACGTTGAAAGATAATTCAGTGTTGTCGGCCTACCCGCAAAAACAAGCACCGCACAGGCAGCCACCGAGAGAACAAAGCTTATTACCTGATTTTTACTGACCACCGAAAAGAAACAGCCAATAGAAAGAAATCCACCCGCCATCAACAAGCTGCCTAAGTAACCGGTAATTATCAAGCGAATATCAGGGTCTCCAAGGTAACAGACTGTAATCGGCATAGGGAACGTTAAAGCCAGCGCAATCGCAAGGAAAAGCCACGCAGCAAAAAATTTGCCCAGAACCGCCTGCGTCACTGTAATCGGCAGGGTAAATAACAGTTCGATCGAACCGGCCCTGCGTTCTTCCGCCCATAGACGCATCGCCGCTGAAGGTACCATAAAAACAAACAGCAGCGGCAGATTCATAAAGAACGCACGCATATCCGCCTGCCGCATCTCAAAAAAGCCCTGCTTGAATGTCAGGTAACCTGAGAAAAATAGAAAAATAACAAGAAACACATAAGCAATAGGGGTTGTAAAATAGCTTTTTAGCTCCCTTTTGAATACTGCCCAAAAGCTATGCATTTTTATACTCCTGTGAAACAATCATACTATTATCCTCAACTGAAAAAACCAAAGCCTAAGCAACTTTAGCTTTTGTAATCTTACGAAAGACTTCATCAAGGCTGCACTTGTATTTCTCCTTCAACTCCTTAGGTGTTGAATCCACCAGTATTCGCCCTTTGGAAATGATTATTGTTCTCGAGCAAACAGCCTCAACTTCTTCGAGAATGTGAGTGGATAAAATAATACACTTGTCCTTGGCCATACCACTTATAAGCTCTCTGACCTCATGCTTCTGATTGGGGTCCAGTCCATCGGTAGGCTCGTCAAGAATAAGCACGTCCGGGTCGTGAATTAATGCCTGGGCCAGTCCCACACGCCGCCGATATCCCTTTGACAACGTCTCAATCGTCTGGTGGTATACAGAATCGATGGAACACATCGGAACAACCCGGTCAAGCGCCAGCTTGCGTTCCTTACCCTTAACCTGTCTGACATCGCAAACAAAATCTAAAAAACTACCTACTGTCATCTCGTTGTAGGCCGGTGAATTCTCTGCCAGGTACCCAAGGGACCGCCTGACCTGGACACTGTTCTTCAAAATATCATATCCGCACACGGTAGCCGTCCCGCTGTCAGGCTTCAGGAAACAAGCCAGCATCCTCATTGCCGTTGTTTTCCCTGCCCCGTTGGGCCCAAGAAGCCCAAGCACCTGGCCTTTTTCGACATCTAATGATATCCCGTCAACAGCTACGATAGGTCCGAAACTTCGACGTAATTCTTTTACACTTATCATATCTACTACCTGTTAAAAGACTTACAGTATCTTGTTGCCAAAAACCTCAGTAACCTACTATAAATCATACACAAAAGTTCATTTTTGATAATTTTTTTTAATATGGTCGGGCATTATACTAATTCCCCCCAAGTAGTCAAGAGGACATGTTAACAGAATTTTGCCTTTGACAAATCATACGAAATCTTCAATTCTACGGGCTGTTCCCTTCGAGTTATCAGGCCGATACTCAATCTCTCTCTTCATATCTCCCTGGCTTTGCGCTACAGTTTCGGCGGAAACACACTCCGGAGGTACTTAGCATCATATCGGATACTGTCCTCCAGTCCAAGCGGCATTTGGGTACCTTCTATAACTATCCAACCACGATAGCCGATGTCGTCCATAGCTCTGCGGACCTCCTCGAAAGCAATTGTACCCTTGCCATAAAGGTCGTCATAATCCTTGGCGTGAAACTCACAGATTTTTTTGCCCAGCAGGCGTATCTCTTCATAAATATCATAACCCGCTTTATGCGAGTTGGCCACATCGTAATAAACCTTGACGGCGGGCGAGCCGACACGGTTGATAATATCTAAGTGCTGCTCGGCACTGAGCCAGGATTCTATGCCGAGAAAGACGCCGGCCTCTTCCGCTTTCGGAGCTACCTTTTTAAGCCGCTCGACCACGACATCTGTTCCTTTCTTGTCGTTTCGCAGGTCGCCATTCCCGAAAAAGGCCAGAAGCACAACATTTACTCCCATCGCCCTGCAAACGTCAACGCTCTCAGATACCCATCGTTCGGCACGAGGGTCGCTCTTGTAGGGTACATCATTAAGAACTCCAAGGGCCAGCGACACAACCTGAACATTGTGCTTTTTTGCCGCCTCCAGAAATTTCTTTTGCAGTTCGGGATTACACAGGGGCAAGTCATTTTCCCCACTTCCAAAGTCCACCTGTACGCCGTCAAGCCCTAATCGCTCAGCCATCTCCAGAGAAGCAAGGTCTGTCCTCTTGCCTATTGTCCAGTCGCAGACACCAATTTTGAAACCTCTACCACCCAACATTGGCCCAAAAGAGCGGCATGAGGTAGTCAGTGCAAGTCCGGTGACGACACGGGCGCCATTTACCATCATCTCGCGACGAGTCATACGTGAATAGCTCAATTCGGCACCTCCATATACAGATAAAAGTCAGTAAATCGGTCTGTCAAAACCACACAAATACTATCACGCTCAATTTCCTTATTAAGATTTCAAGCCTTTAAGGCCGGCATCCAGTTTCTCGTCTCTTTTGATAACCTCTTCCCAGGTTACTTTACGTCTTTCATACGCAGCCGTGCGGCCAAGTACTGTAATAAGATTGCTGCGAACACTCGGCGCCACAGTCGGATTATCGAAATTTCGGCCTGTAATGTTTCTATGGAACGTGGCGATATTGGTCACTGCACCTTCCTGGTATATGCCGGGGCTTCCGCCGCCGCGATAGAAATTCTTGCCGCGAATGATTACCTGTCCGCCGTATTCGGTCTCAAGAACACCTTTCGAGCCGAACATTCGATTTCTGATTCCTTCGGGCTGGGTACCGTGACCCTCTATCTGCCTTGAACTGAACGTAATACCCACGTTATCCGGATATTCAAAGAGAAGTGCGAAATGGTCCCAACAGGTGCCGACGGGCCGTACCGTTCTCCCACCGGTCCCTACCGCCCAAATCGGTTCCTGGTCCATTATCCAGCTCATTACGTCGAGCGCGTGAATGTTCTGCTCTGTAATAATGTCACCGGATAGTATCCTGTCCAGTCCCCACGCCCGCAAACGATTCTCCGAATCATCCGGGGCTTTCCGCCACGTCTCGTACATACGTCCGAATGGACAGCCCGCGTGGTAGATCGCCTCACCAAATACAAACTGGCCAATGGCGCCGTCGCGAACGCGTTTAAGCGCCTCAAGGTAAAACTTGTCGGCACGGGTCTGAAAATCAACAAGAAAACAGAGTTTTTTGGACGTGGCTTTCTTACCACTGTCAGCGATACTATGGCAGCCGGGCACATCCACCGCAATCGGCTTGGCAACGTAGACGTGACAACCGGCATCCACGGCATCGGCGGCCTGCTGAGGGTGAAAATACGGCGGGCTCTCAATCGCCACCGCATCCACCTTGTCCAGAAGTTTGCGATAACCCCAAAGGCCGGTATAACGGCGGGAATTGTCTACACCAAATTTGCCGCCGCAATCATCCACTCTGTCCCGGAAGTAGTCTGCCGCCGCCACGATATTATATCCCCCGTGCTGCGCAAACAACTCGGTTATCCATGTCCCCCGACCTCCACAGCCTATTATCCCCAAATTGACCTTCGTGTTAGCTTCTGTCCCCCGAACAAGCTCGGGTTTAATCACCGTAAACGATAGTGCCGTCGCACCGGCACCGGCAATAAATCTACGACGGGTGATTTGCTTTTGGCTTTTGCCTGTGATTGTAGTTTTTTCAGATTTGGCCATTTCATAGTCCTCCACTATTTTAAAATGATATTAAATTGTCTAATCCGAATATCGCGAAACTAAATACTTTTGCCTTTTTATACATTTTGCTTCTTCTAAAAAACCTTTTCCGCCAAGGGGCGTCCCCCCTAAGACTGTCCCCATCTGACTTCGGGAACTGCACTCAACCATTGAATAATGAAATAAACACAGCAGCGCACATCACCGTTAGCAATTGTAGAGCAAGGATACCCTGGATGGTCTGTATAGTCAAGCCCCGTTAGAAATATTCGCACCATCCCTGGAATTTCTAACGGGGGCGAAATCATCAATAACTATACGGCTCTTTGCCGTGCCTTATCCGGCTCTTAGTCTGCATCCGGCGCAGCGTATCGGTCAGGAGTTCCGCAAGCTCTCTATCGCTCATATTCGCGACCTCGCTGGCCGGTATGGTTTCGCCGTAGCATATCTCAATCCGACCGTGTGAAAATATCTTCTTATGTCGCGGCCAGCATTCAAAGGCGCCGTCAATCAAAACCGGCACAACCGCCGCTCCCCCCCGCCTGCACAGGAGGCCAAAGCCGGGCTTAAAAGGCGTAATTTTGCCGTCACTCGACCGCGTCCCCTCCGGAAAAAGACAAACACCCCGGCCTTTTTTGAGTTTGTCGATAACCTTCCTCATCGCAGACAAATCCGCCTTGCCCTGCTTGACCGGTATCGTATTGACCGAAGAAATCAGCCAGCCGAAAAACCTGTTTTTCCAAAGCGAAGAACGGGCAAGAAAATATAAAGGCCTTTTCAAATGTATTCCGCAAAATACGGGGTCAAGATAGCTCTGGTGGTTACTGATAAGCATAAAAGCGCCTTTATCGGGGACATTCTCTTTCCCGTAAACATTAATCCGAAAAAACAGATTGCAAAAAACCTTGCAGCACCAGCGTGCAAACCGGAACCACCTCATTTTTGATTTTTTTTCCGGCATCTTTCTTCCACATAACACAAAAGTTTTTCTACAACCTCCTCTATACTCAAATCGGTAGTGTCAATAACAACAGCATCTTCGGCCGGCCTTAACGGGCCGACTGTTCTGCCCTCGTCGCTTTTGTCCCTCTCTTCTATGGCCCGTTGTATTTGCTCAAGATTTTCATCCCTAAGGGACTCATCCCGCCTTCTTCTGGCTCTCTCTTTCACGTCAGCCGTCAAAAAAAACTTCACATCGGCCTCTGGAAAAGCCACAGTGCCCTGGTCTCTTCCCTCGGTAACTATTTTTTTCTCTCTTGCGACGAATTGCCTTTGCATTTCCACTAACTTTTCCCGAAGTTTCGCCGCCGAGGCAATATAACGGGCATTGTCCGTAACTTCCGGCCGACGTATTTGCTTGGTAACATCAATCCCGTCGATGAAAACCACCATCCTGCCCTCTATAAATGTAAACTGAAACTCGCTGCTGCCCAAAACACTAAGCAGCTTCTCTTCATCGCTCATATCGGCGCCGCTGTTAATTGCAGCCAACGTAACAGCCCGATACATCGCACCGGTATCGAGAAAGCTCGCACCGATTCTCTCAGCTAACCGCCGGGCCACAGTGCTCTTGCCGCTGGCCGCAGGACCATCAATTGTAATAACCAAATTCGCCATCTCAGATTTGGTAACCGGCAATTGGTGTGTGGTGACTATTTAACGAATCATCACTTAACCACCTTGACAACAATAATACTCGTATCATCACTCTGGCTGGCAAGTCCAACAAACCGCCTTCGATAACCCAGGATATTTTTGACCACCTGTTCTGCCGAAAAACCTGCGGCAAATTTCTTCGCAGCTTCAAGCATCCTTTTCCTGCCCCAGAATTCACCGTCAAAGTTGGCCGCGTCAATCAGCCCATCACTGTAAAGCAACAAACAATCACCGTCTCTCAACCGTAAAGTCTCAGTCTCATATTCTTCCTGCAACTCGACTCCGAGCACAAGTCCGCCCTTCTCCAATTTCGTGATTCGTCCATCTCTTATCAATACCGGCGGCTCATGCCCACAATTGCAATAGGTCAAAGTCCCTTCTTTAACGTTAATACTTGCATAAAACAATGTTACAAACTCACCATCTTTGTACTCGCCGCATGTCATTCTATTGAGCTTGTTGATAATCTCCTGAGCGGCCTCACCGTTTCCCTCAATATCGGCATAAGCACGCATTGCTCCCCGAAACAAACCCATCATTATCGCGGCGGGAATCCCTTTGCCAATAACATCAGCAATAGCCACAACAATACAATCCTTACTTAACTGGAGAAAATCGTAAAAATCACCGCCTACATCAAAACAGGGAATATAAGCAGCCGCTATATCCAGGCCGGGTATCAGCGGAGCCTTCTCAGGAATCATCCTTCGCTGCACAACTCCGGCTAACCTCATCTGCTCGGCCATGCGTGCCCCTTCAATCGCTTCCGCGTATAATTTGGCGTTTGTTATCGCCGCAGCACACTGTGAAGCAACCGCCCTGGCAACACCAATATCATCCTCGTCAAAGTGCTTGGGCTGAGGACTATAAAGCCGAAGCACGCCGATTGCCTTCTTCCTGAATTGCATTGCAACCGTAAGCTGGCTGACAAGTCCCTCCCTGATTGTCGCCTCCTTATACTTTACCCGCCCATCAACCCGCATATCGTCCAAAACCACTGCTTGGCCTGCAAACGCAGCTTTAATTACCGGGTCATTTTTTGAAACTACTCCCTTGTTTCGGTACTCTTCGCTAAGGCCATAAGTACTTCGCATCTTCAAGTCGCCGGCCTCTTCAGCCAGCAGACGAATCGAGCATGCCTTGACACCGGTAATCTTCACCGCTGCTTCAGCCAGCTTATCCAGCGCCTCTTGAAGTGAAAAATCCCCCGCCACGAGCGTGGTAAGCTGATAAATCTGCTCGTCTCTTTCTATTTGTTTCTGTGTCTTTTTGGCCATAATGCATCACTTTGATAAAACAATGGATTATACTCGACTTTATGCTCTCAGTGAACCTTAATCTATTTGACTATTGTCCACAGATGAAATGCATACTTGCAGGGAGAGCCGACTTGGATTAATATAC
>CAYVIT010000071.1:6801-17072 GCA_964451425.1 uncultured Pirellulales bacterium | reverse complement strand
AATTTTATCGGATACCCTCTAATTCGCAATGGTACAGTTTTCGGGGGTCAGGCCAGAACTATGTCGGCATTGAGGATAAGTTTATAGACCAGTGGGCGCCAAAAGAAACAGGCATTTATAGAGTGGACCTGAAAAGCGGCAAGACAGAAATGATTATTTCCATTGCTAAAATGGCTGACATTATCTTCGGAACAGACCGTCCGGCAAATCCTAAAGGAATTCTCTACTTTTTTCGTGAAGGTTTTAATCCTTCCGGGACACGTTTTATTGCTTTTGTCAAGGATGTAAGAGACGGCAAGACGACAACTTACGGATATTCAATGACACCAAACGGAGAAGATGTTCGATTTCTGTACATGGACCCCAGTCACCACTATTGGGTAGATGATGAAACTATTCTGGATTGGGGACGGCACACCCCTCCTGGGAAGAATGCAGTAGTCAAAGGATACTACATTTTCAAAGATGATGACTCTGGTAAGCCCAAAGAAATGCTCTGGGAGGCCGGTTCAAACGGTCATGACAGCTATCATCCAAACGGCGATTGGATTCTGACAGACACGTATAATTTGAACGGATATCAGTACCTCTATTTGTATCATCTGCCCACAAAATTGTTTGTGCCTTTGGGTAAATTCGAGTTCAGGTTAAACGGAGAATTATACAGAGAACATGCTGGCACATTTCGGGTCGATCTCCATCCCAGGTTCAGTCCGGATGGAAATTGGGTTTCGTTCGATTCCACTCATGAAGGACTAGGACGCCAGATATATATGATGGATGTTAGTCATATAATTACGAATTCACCAAAAGATGAGAAGCCTGATTAATAAAAGCCAGACAAGCATATATTGGAAACAAGGATTTTCCATTGCAAACCAAACGATTCCGCCTACCGAGACGAAGGGCTTGTTTCCACCAACTTCTTCTTCGGTAGCCGGAAAGCTGACGTTTTCTGTTGATATGCCAGCGAAAGATTGGTAGAAAATCAACAGTCAGAGTTCACAAAGTGGGTAGCACAAGTTGCTGGATTTTGATTAGTGCCGTTGGTGTCAGAATATGATGAGCAAAATACAGATGAAAATCACACAAATGATATTGTTCTTATTCCTATTTCCATTAGTAGGGTTAGCAGATACGGGCGATACAAGTTGGATGACCAAAGGCAAGTACGGGATCTTCATGCATTATCAGTATCGTATTCTTCTGAATTACTCGGTAAAGACGAAGCCCATGTTACCAAATCCGTCCCAAATGACCGCCGAGCAGTGGAATCGATTTGTGGATGGGTTTGATGTCAAGGGATTTGCCGATCAAATGGCGGAGGCGAAAGTGGGGTGGGTGCTATTTTGTATTGACGACCACTTCTTCGCCTGGCCATGTGCCCCGAATAAGGCATTCAGCGAATACACCGGGTATGCGCCGGGCGAGAAGTGTTCCCGCAGAGATTTGATAATGGATTCAGCAGACGCGCTTAACGCCAAGGGCGTCAAACTCATCTGCTATTTTGCTGGTTTGAACGGATATATGAAGGAACCTCAGGTTTCCGCGGGGTTAAGCGATGGCACAGCACGTGGTATGTACAATGAAAAAACTCCACCTTCGGCAGAATCCCGCAAGCGGCGGCTCGCGATTCTCAAGGAATACGCTGATAGGTACAAGGACAAGATTGCTGGATGGTGGTTCGATGGCATGGAACGTGACACTTACAGGGATGGATCCGATGACTGGTGGAAGATTAATTCCATAGTGCGGGCAGTCAATCCCAGAGCGGTTATAGCATTCAGCTATGGCAGCAATGAATTTGGGTGTGTAAAGTCCGGAATAGATAATTATACTGCTGGTGATACCTGGAGCAAACAAGACCTGAATCGCCTCACGCCGGAAATACTGCCTCCACAAGATGGAATACTATGGCATGGTAAAATCTATTGTGGAAATGTCTACCATGGACAGGGAGATGCCAACCAGTTCACAGATCAGGAATTGATCGACTGGATTAAAACCTGCAACCGCCAGGGCGGGGTATGCACCCTCGATTGGCCCTTTGATCCCAAGACCGGACTCATAAAGGATTTTGGCATGAAGCAGATGATAAATATCAGGAATGCAGTAAAATGAATTGATATCGCCCCTGCTCCACTTCTTATGATGGAATTCTGGGGCTCTGCTATGTCAGAGATCCAAGCCGCAGGATCTGGCAGGCTGTTGGCAGGATAAGTCGGTGCAAGTTCATCAAAAGGAGCAAGGAAATGAAGGCATGGTTATGTTTGCTGTGTACGTCGGTTTTGGTGTCTGCCGGTGTGAGCTACTCGAAGGACAGGTCCGTTTCTGCTGCGGACAAAGGCGGTCAGTGGGTGGACATCTCGGCTGAGGTTATCCAGAGTCTTGTAAGCGAGGGCAAGAAGATCGGCTATCCGGGCAAGACGGCCGGCATTGCGGCCGATCGCATCACAGGCGATGTGTTCATGGTCATTCCCGACCAGGGAATCTGGCGGAGCAGCGATCACGGTAACTCTTTCACGCGGGTCGACGGCGGCAATATCGGGGGAAGGTGCGAGACCGGCTTTGCCCTGAATTTCGATCCCCTCGGCAAGCGTCTGGCTTGTTTCATGCTCGACGGCCCCAGCGGCTATACGCTCGACGGCGGCAAGACCTGGCAGTCCATGAAAGCTAACCAGCGTGGCTGGGATTGCGGCTCGGTCCACTGGTTAGCTGAGAAGACCGCCAACATCTTTGCCCTGCGACACGAATGTGGCGGTGAGATTTACACGAGTAATGAGATGGGCAGGAGCTGGAAGCTCAAGGGCAAGGCATTCGCGTCGGTGGGCATCTTCGATGCCGGGACATTCGTCGCCACCAGAGAGAAGGAACGGGGTATTTTTCGCACAACAGACGGCGGCGAGAGCTGGAGGAAGGTCTCCGAACTCCAGCCCGCCGGGCGCGACATCAGAATTCTCAAAGGCGCCGCTTTCTGGACCAGCGCTAAGGGGCTTCTGATAAGCAGGGACTTGGGCACGACGTGGTCCATACAGGGCAAGGAGGTGGAATGCTCTTTCGGCCCATATTTCGGCAAGGACGAAATGCACATTGTTGTCGTGGGCAGGAACGGCTTCTTTCAGACAACCAACGGCGGCCGAGAGTGGGAGCAGGCGGTCCCATTACCGCCTCAGTACAGCGTGTCAATCCCGGGATGGTTCCTCAATTTCGGCTGGGACCCTCACGCAGACATCTTCTACGCCTCGTGCATGGGCAAGCCTGCATACAAGTATCAGCGATATAAAAAAAGTCTTGGCATGTAAACGAAGGAGGTACCAACGGATGAGCAGGAATGAAAAAATGAAATTCATACGTCTTATCGAAGGTTCTGATCTGTGCATCAGTGATGCTTTGGCTAAATATGATGTACCACGGAGTACCTACTATCGCTGGAAGAGAAAGCTCAAATCTCAGGGCATAAAAGGTTTGCAGGACAACAAGCCTTACAGAGCAAGGACATGGAATCAGATATTACCCTGGCAGTTAGATAAAATCCTGGAGCATGCAACCTTCAATCCAGAATACTCCAGCAGGGAGATTAGTCTGTATATCACTGATAATGAAGGTTTTAGTTTATCTGAGGCCACTGTTTACAGAAGGCTTAAAGAACGTGGGGTAATCCCTGAACCAAAGATAAAAACATTCCCGGCATCAAATGAACATCATAGAAAAACGACGGGTATCAATCAGCTATGGCAAATTGATGCTACATATCTGAAAGTAGATCGCTGGGGCTGGTTCTACCTGATAAGAGTGCTTGATGATTACAGCAGAAAGATACTTGCATGGCAGTTGAAACCGGCAATGAAAGCTGAGGATTTCAGTGATGTTGTTGAATTAGCTTGCGAGTTCACCGGCATGAATAATGTTCCTATTAATGACAGAACAAAGCTGCTTAGCGACAACGGTTCGTCATTAGTGTCAAAAGACTTCGGCGATTACCTCGAAGCAAAAGGTATAGGCCATATATTTGCATCGCCGTATCATCCGCAGACCAATGGCAAAATCGAGAGGTATCACCGCTCAATTAAGGAGCAGATATTTTTGCATGTATGGGAATTACCAGAAGAACTCGAAAAAGAAATCAGCTGCTTTGTATCCTGGTATAACAGCCAAAGATACCATGAAGCTATTGGCAATGTGACACCGGATGATGTTTACTATGGCAGGCGTGAAGAAATATTGGAAAAGCGGAAACAGTTGAAAGCTAAAACAATGCTTGAACGAAAGGAATTAAACAGTAAGATTACAGAAGCAGGAGTTGAAGTCGTCTCCTAATTTAGAATGCTTTTTGTCTCATTCTTGCTGACGACGTACATTCTGGGGGCTTCTCTCTTCCTGCATGGACTGAGGACAAAAATCTTTTCATACAAAAATATCAGAGGAGAGGTGAGACAAATTCAGTGTCAAAAAAGTGTCAGTCGCCAGTGTATTGCCACTGTGTACTTACTTGTTATTCACTTGTTAATGACTTGTAATCCTTATTTTTGGCTTAAAAACGCATTGTAACACACTGTAAATAAAGGGCTTATAGCGTGAGCATCGGACTTTGAATCCGAAGGTTGCAGGTTCGAGTCCTGCCGGGCGCGTTTGGTGATTCGTGTTCTCAAATCGGAATACGATAATAATTCGTGCTCAGGAAGTTTTTCTTTCTAAGGAGGAATTCGCAAATACGGTTCAACAAGGTTCGTTTAGTGTAAACCGGAGACAATATGAACAAGGGTATGTCACATATCGCATTAGTTACAGTATTAGTTTTTCTTTCAAATGTTCGGGTTAACGGTGAACCTGATAAAAAAAGAGGAACGCAGCTTTTCTACCGAATGGCAGGTTCTCAAAATAACGCTCCTATTCTGCCCAAGACGCGTTCTGTCTGGACACAGGACAAGCGTTGTGAAGTCGGCAATACAGGAATGTCAGATGAGGGATACACCGAGTATCCCTTTTGCTTCGGAGTGATGGATTTTAGCTTTGTCGAGCGGTATTCAATCTATCCCAGATGTGTATCCGGAGCACAAGCCGATGAACATATCGTCAACACTGCAGACCTTGTAGTTGACCATGTATATCAACCGGATGGGTGTGTGTGGGGATTCACAGGACGTGAGTTTGTACAGACCTTTTCCGCAACCGGCAATGAGCTGGTAAGCATTACACTGCTCGTTGCCTCAGAGCCTGCGACCTTCAGAGCGGCTTTGATGGAAGGCGGCCCTGAGGGCAAACAGATAGGACCTGCCAAGACTTTCTATTCGGGCCATTCGATGGAATGGGGAACGGCACGCTGGGCCGCAGGGCAGGCGAAGTTAGTACCGGGAAAGACCTATGGCATTAAGATGTGGCGAGAAAACGGCGGAAACTGGACACCATACTTACACTCTCTGGGCAATGCCTATGATGGCGGACTGCTTTATGTTGATGGCAGGGCGCGACCCGGAACGGACATGGCCCTCTGGATAGTAGAGGAACCGGAAGACCTTAAACGCGGGTTGGTTGTCGACGCCGACGAAGAAGGCTGGGTCTACAACAGCGACAGTGTCTGTTTTATTCCAAGAACTCCCAATATCAAGATGATATGGCTGAATGTCTCGCCAATCTCAATGGACCCGCCGACCGCGCATAACTGCTGTGACCTCGTGATTCGGGTGTGGGACCAAAACGGCAAGCTGGTTGCAGGCCCCAAAAGAAGTCTGTCATGTGGACCCATGAACGATCCTCATCCGGCGCCGTTTATCTTCGCTTCGGATGAGTTTGGCGTTAACGTCGGACAGCGATATTGTATAAACACATACGCCGTGCCGCATAAAGCGCCTCTTCCCAAAGAGAAAGATATCATGTTGATTCAGCCTGCGGATTTCAATCTGCGAGTTTATGGAGAACCTCACCCCGGGGCACTTCCGGCAATATATAATTTAAAGGTTGATTTCCCACAGGATAATACATTGAAACTTTCCTGGTCACAAAATTTCCCGGCCCCCGCTCGGATCATAATCCGCGGAGACGGCATGAAAGGCGCAGGCCATAAGACACAACACGTCGAACTTGATAAAAACACCACACAGGCTTTGATAAACGTTTGGCCGGGACATACCTATGATTTTAAGATAACCTCGACAGGTCCTACCGGTCTGGTATGGAGAACACCCGTTTACCAGATCAGAGCTCCACGGAAAGACGAAATCAAGGCTGTCTATCAGGGGCCTGCCCCATCTCCGAAGCAGTTTATTAATCTTGCACCTCCCGTAATAGCAGTCGGAGCAGAGACCGAACCGATTCGTTATAAAAAGGCCGTCGAATTGGTAAACAATGATTTTGAGCAGGGCCTAAAAGGCTGGAAAGCAGTACCTTTCGGAGTACCTAATGCACAGGACGTCGGCGGGTTGAGTAAATCCCTTGCGAAAAAAAATGGTATCGATACCAGGTGGGGCGACGGGATTGCAGGCTTAACACATATGGCTGGCCGGAAACGGGAACAGGTCCTTGAAAAAAATACATTGACCCAAAAAATCAATACGACACCCGGCAATGTATATCTGCTGTCGGCTATGGTTCGCACACACGTTAAGAACGGCCCTGTTACAGACAAACGTCTCAGGGGTGATACGCGTGTTCGGCTCTTTGCAGACCCAAAAGGCGGGACGGACTATGAAGGGATTAACTCAACGCAATGGTACTGGACGGATAACAAATGGATGAGGTTCGAGCACCGATGGCTCGCAGAGGAGAAAAAGTCTACTATAGGTTTGGGATTCTTTAGATGGCGTGACCTTGACTTTGCAGCCGCTTATGCAGACCATGTGCATGTTTATGACCTGGGGCCTTCTCCGGTTGTTTCTGAAGCGCCACAGGCCCGGTCGAAGGAATCGTATTCTGTTGTTCTAATCGACCATAAAGTTGAGTCCGATGACAAAGTCGAGGCGTATCTGAAAGCCCCGCCTGGATACGTCATTACAGGACTGGGCAGCCGGGCGCACTATGACAATATCACGACTTTGTGGTTGAAAATCCAGCCGATTCTGCCGGATGGTACTTTAGGTGAAGCTGAACAACTAAGACATGGCTGGGAACCTGATGCGCATCTTGAGGCAAAAGTGGAATTGCCTCCGGGATATGTTGCTACCGGCTTCGGGGCGGGCATCGCACCGGAGTGGGACGTTAAACGATTGGGTGTATGGGCAAGGCCTCTTGGCAAAAATGGAACGCTCGGTGAAGAAAAACTCTTTCGTGGTGGAATCGATTTGAAGAGCGGTTTCGAAAAAACAGTCCGTCTCGAAATGGGCAGGGTGCTTACATCGGCAGGGCTTAATTGTATGTTAAATGATGTCAACGGCATTAAGGCGACATCTGCAAGAATCACAAAAACCGCGCAGGCACGGGCCATATCAAAATAAGCTCGCAGTATATTGACGGCAGCCGAGCCGCCTGGAAGCCTGCGAAATAATCACAAGAACAATAAGCAGCCAATTCGAGACTTGCCGCGTGTTATTTCGCTTCGACCTTCAGTCCCTCGAGGCTGCTGCCGTCGGGCTTGCGGACGCGACAGCAGAAAGTCCAGCCGCCTTCGTGGTCGACTACCTTCAGCATCAGTTCATTCCATCCATGCCGGAGCTTGACGTCCACAAGGTCCTGCCGGGGACTCATCCCACGGTTCGCATAATTTGAATGGACGAGTTTGCCGTTAAGCCAGACCTTGATTGCGTCGTCGCTGCCTAACTCCAGCCGGGCATCTTGGTTCTTCGGTGACCAGATTTGCGTTCGCATATATGCGCCGCAGTGGTCCCGCGAACCAAACGTAGCTTCCAGGTTGATGTCCCACAAGCCGATGCCCTGGGTAAGTCGCTTCCATTTTACGTTTGCGGCGTCAGGGTCCTCCGGTGGAAATGCCTTGTCGAAAATAGCACGGCCTTCCTTGCCTTTCTCGACAAAAGGCCCCGTCGCAAGCCACACAAGGATATAGCTTTCATACTGCTCCATCTCATTGATGACGTCCTGGGCCTGTCGGCGAATCCTTGAATCCTTAACCACAGTAACCACGTTCTTCATTGCTGCCCTCGCCCGGCTGGGGTTATTCTGTAGGAGCCTTTTGGCAATCTGGACGGCCGCCTGGGCCGCCTCGTTTCGCAGTTCATCTTCTATTAGGTATAGTTCGACAAGCTCCAGTGCCATCTCCGAGTCTGCATTTCCGAGACCGCCGAGAACAAGCTTCTTATCTTCCAGTCGCTCGGCCAGACTCATAGCCCGAGCATACATAGCGATTGGGTTACTTGACATTCCAGCCATACGGACGTAGCCCCGCAATGCGAGTACCTTGTGGGTTTGGTTAGTCGAAGTTCGTGCCAGAGTAAGAAGCTCCTCAGCAGGCCCTGCGTTGGGCCATTCGGAAAGGGTGCGCACGGCTGCGTCTCTTACCTCAGAACTATTGTCTTTGAGTGCAGTGCGTACAGCTTCAAGCGCCTTTGGAGTAGCAGGCTTGCCAAGAAGCCGAACGAGCATAGGTTTGGCATTCGTTGGTGCCGTGGCCAGCACTGAAAGCACAGGGGCGGCCTGGAGGTCCTTACTTCTGACTCGCCTGAAAACCGCTGCTATGGCCTGCTCGAAAGCAGGAATGTCTTTGGCATCCTTCGGCTTCATCGCGAGTTCGACAAGCGTGTCGAGCTCGGATACGTCCACGAGTATGCCAAGTGCTCGGATAGCCTCGTGGCGAACCGTTTCATTGTCGTCCCTGGCCGCCTTCAGCAACTCACCTGCGGTCTGCGTGACTCCGCGGTCAGCCACGGCACGAATAATCTCGGCCCGTACCTTGGTATCTCCGGAGTTTATAGATTTAATCAGAACGGCATCGATGTTACCACCGCTGAGCCGTACCAGGCTTGCTCGGGCGACCTTTTTTTCACTGTCGCCTGCCGTGGCCGCAGTTTGTGCCAGCACGGACACAGCCGATGCATCACCCAGGCTGCCGAGCGCTTCGAGGGCGGCTACACGTACTGCCTCGTGCTGATTCTTTGTTGCAGCCGTGACGGCTTGTGCCGCTGCAGTATCTCCGCGAGCGCCGAGGGCGCCCAGCACGAGTACTTGGGCATCAGGTTGCAGGGATGGCAGCAGGGCAACAAAAGCGCCCGTCGCTTCCTTTCCCTTTACCATCGTCATAAACTCAATGGCGCTGCGGCGGAGCTTGGAATCATCACCTTTAATCGCCTCGATAAGCATTGGCGCAGCCTCGGCACCCTGTGATATCGCCAATCCACGCAGGCCTGCTATGCGAAGATGTCCGGGATAATTGCCGGAGTAGAAGTCCTCGTAGATTGCTGCCGACCGCTTCTTATCACCGTTTGCAAGAAAAACTTCGGCACTGGTGAGCAGGGCTGCGTCTATTTCAATCTGAATATCTTTGCCGGCGGAGCGACGTGCTTTCCGTAGTGCACCTACAGAACTATTGCAGGGGAAGTGTCCGGTGGCTATGATGGCTGCAATTGCCACATTCTTGTCCGAATCGCCAATGAGTCTCATGAAATCCCCCAGCGCTTTGCCGTAGTTGACCTCAACCAGGGTATTAATAATGCCTGCCTTTATCTTGCCGGATGTGTTTTTGAGTGCTCTATGCAGAGCTGGGCCCACCTCAGGAGCATCAATTTTGCCAAGGGCATACCTCGCCATGTGTGAGAGTTCCGGGTCGGTCAGCATTGATTCGAGCTGCGGCACGGCTTTTTCCGTGCCGATTGTACGAAGCTGCCTGCAGAGAAACTGCTTGGCGTCGTTTGTCTTTGCCACTGTGAGCGCCTCGATTAGTTTCTGCTCGATTTGCCCCCGGATTCCCGAATCTTTCGAAGCCATCGCAATCTGCGTCTCGACCCAGCGCAGGTCGACTCCGCCTGTATTTCCATACTTATACGACTTGAGAGTGTCTATTGAACTGACAAGCTTCTCCGTTTCTACTGCCGCTGTACCTACAGCCGTAAGGCCCATTACTATAGCCAGCAAAAGTATTTTTGTTCGCATTTGCATCGATATTTCCTTTCTATATAAGGGATACCTTTGATAGGACATTAGAGACTCCACGGTTCACGTTTTGTCCTGTCGAGCCAGCGGCTTGCTTCCGGGTCACCGATTATCTCTTCCTTGACCGGGTCCCATTTCAGCGGCCTGTTGAGCCAGTAGGCTATATTGCCTAAGTGAGAGTGCGTGGCCGTGCGGTGGGCGATCTCAATATCGCGGAACGGCTTCTCGCGTGTGCGCAC
>CAYVIT010000071.1:0-6701 GCA_964451425.1 uncultured Pirellulales bacterium | reverse complement strand
TGGCCGTGCGGTGGGCGATCTCAATATCGCGGAACGGCTTCTCGCGTGTGCGCACGCAATGCAGAAAGTCACCAAATATCCCGCCGTTTCCCTTGTAGTTTGGTATATGTATATTCGGAGGCGATTCTTTCTTGCCGCTCCTGTCACCTCTTTCACCGATCTCGCCTTCTGTGCCCTTGAATGTCAGTATGCCTCCCCATCCACCACCATGATAGATCTTAACTCCGTTTTCGAAGACATACGTCAGGTTCTTGACATCTTTGCCGTCCGGCGGAATTATCTCTACGGGGCCTGTCTTGTGAAGGTTGCAGCCGAACAGGGCGCCGCCGAATGTGTGGCAGCCCCAGTCTGTCATGCCGCCGCCCGAGTAGTCACGGAAAGGTCTGAAGCCTCCTCTGATAAGCCTGGGGTGATAAGGTCTCCACGGGGCCGGTCCAAGCCACATGTCCCAGTCAACACCCGCGGGGGTAGGCTCAGCAGCATAATCGCACGGGCCCGAGGGACCGCCGACGTTTACCCATGCTTCCTGAACCTGTCCGATCCTTCCGCCATAGATCATCCTGTGAAACCAGTTGTAGTCACCCCATACACGCTGGCTGCCGCCAGAGAATACACGCCCGAAACGGCGGGCAACCTTGACCATCTCCCGGCCCTCGCGGACAACCAGCGTCTCGGGCTTCTCGCAGTAAACGTCCTTGCCGTTCTTCATTGCCGCGATAGAGATGATCGCGTGCCAGTGGTCGGGCGTACCGATGAATATCACATCGATATCGTCACGGGCAACGACATCGCGGAAGTCCTTGTAAGCTTTGCAGTCCTTATTGCCGTATCCGCCGTTAACTCGGTTCCTGGCCTGATTGCGGTGATCTTCCACTACGTCACAAACCGCCACAACCTGGACATCCCCAAAGCCCATGAAGCCGCCCATGTCGCCGCGGCCCTGGCCGCCCATACCGATACACCCCATGACGATACGGTTGTTGGCGCCAAACACCTTCGAATTAATAAACAATGGGGCAGCCAAAGCAGCGGCCGCACCTTTCTGAAGGAAATCACGTCGTGTTATATTGCGGTGTTTTGTCATAACAGGGTCTCCTATTGTTAATGAATTTCTATCGTAATAAGAGAAGTTCGAGAACCTCACTCAAAACAACGCTGGTTGGCAAAGGCAGCTGCCAGCCGACGCTCGTAAAATTATTACATATTTGCCGATGAAATGCAAGGACATAAACAAAAAACGCGGTGCCAATTTGATGCATAGAAAAGATTGAAAACTATTTGAGAAATAGTAATATTGATGTTATACATGGTCCCGGATTAAGGCTTTGGAAACAATGAAATTAGGGTTTTATTATATCCTGAAAATTACGAGTATCGTTGCCGTGTTGGCTGGCCAGTCCTTTTGTCTTGCAGCCACGTTTGAAATCCATCCGGCAACCGTGGATTCCAGTGAAGAGTTCGAAAACGTGTCAAATTCACTGAAGCCCGGCGATGAGCTTATCCTGCTTGGAGGCGTTTATTCGCAAAATGGCCGACGGGCAGTGACCGCTAAAGGAACCGCCGACAAACCCATCGTTATTTGCGCCGCAGATGGCGAATCCCCGATGCTTACCCGACCAGCCGACAACATCGATAGGCATAACAATATCGAATTCGTTGATTGTGCCTATCTGACCATTCGAGGAATCAGATTAAAAGGCGGCAGCTCCGGTGTCCGTTTTATCCGGGGACACCATATCACGTTTGAAGACTGTGAAATCTTTGAGACCGGCAATAACGCACTGACGATGAACAGTGGTAACTGTGATGCCTTTGTAATCCGAAAAAATCATATCCATCACACAGGCTTGAGCAGGAGAGGCGCAACCGAAGGAGAAGGTATGTATATCGGCTGCCATTCCGGCTCATGTCGTACTACCAATACGTTGGTCGAAGGCAACTACATTCATCATTTACGCAGCACAAGCAACGGCGGAAATGACGGCATCGAAATCAAAGTCGGCTCGTACAACAATACTGTCCGCAATAACGTCATCCACGACACGAACATCGGTCGACAGTATCCGGGCATATTCGTATACGGAGGCGGCAAGGCAGTCAACATCGTTGAAGGAAACGTCATTTGGAACGCCGGTGAAGGCATTCAGGTAGTTTCCGATGCGATTGTGCGAAATAACATCATTTTCGATTGTTCGGCAACCGGCATCACAGCAACTCCACACGCCGCTATGCCCCGCGTACGCAATGTAAGGATTATTAATAATACTATCGTTAATCATCCCAGAGGTATTTTGATTCGGTGGGCCAATGCGACCAATGTGATTATCAGTAATAACGCTGTTTATTGTCCTGGTTCTACAGCGGTCGATGCTTCCGGAGTCACCGACTCTGTCTTCAGCGCAAATTACGTTGAGGGTCGTTTGGTCGGTGTCGCAATTGATAATTCCCGTTTTTATGATGGAGCAGGCGCCACGGATGCTTTTTGCGGCCCGGACAAAAAGAGCTATTGGCCCAAACCGGGTTCGGCTCTAATCAATAAAGCCGACCCCGCCTACGCTCCAGAGCTGGATTTCAACAACACTAACAGAAAATCTCCTTTTGATGTCGGCGCCTATGAAACTGACTCGTTCACCACGAATCCCGGCTGGAAGATAAAAGCCGGTTTCAAAAAGTGAGATTTGACAGGCTTCGACAAACTATCTATTTTAACAGACACTGCTGCTCGCGTAGCTAAACCGGAAAAACATCGCCCATTATTGGGATTGAGAAGAATGTTTTCTTGAATCCTCGGAGAACTTATAGTATAAACCACAAGTTCATATAGAGTATTAGCCTGACTTGATTTTTCGCAATGTGGGCAGCCAAAGCAAAATGACATGGAGAACCCATTCAAAGGATTGGTCCAATGAGACAGGTTTCACGAAGGTCATTTCTTAAAAGTGGCTCAGTGGCGGTGGCTGCGGCACTGGCTGCGCCTCATATCATCCCCTCATCGGCACTCGGTAAAGCCGGCTCCGTCCCACCCAGTGAAAGACTCACTATGGGAGCTATCGGCCTGGGCGGGCAGGGCATGCACAATCTGCGAAACTTTCTGACCTGTGATGACCTCCGGATTTTGGCTGTCTGCGATGTCGATACGAACCACCGCGTTGCTGCAAAAAATACGGTCGATTCCGCTTACGGTAACAAGGATTGTTCGGCATACAATGATTTTTACGACATACTAAGCCGCAAAGATATTGATACGTTGATGATAGCAACGCCGGACCATTGGCATGCCGTTATTTCCAATGAAGCTGCGAAGGCCGGCAAGGACATCTATTGCGAAAAACCGATCTCCCTGACCATTGCCGAGGGAAGGGCTGTCGCTGATACGATGAAACGGTTCGGGACTGTCTATCAAACCGGCACTCAACGGCGTAGTAATCGCTGTTTTCGTTTTGCTGTCGATATTGCTCAAAGCGGTATGCTCGGCCGGCTTCACACCCTGCATTGCTACTACCATAACGGCCCGACTTGTCCCCCACAGAAGCCCGAACCCGTTCCGAAAGGTTTTGACTACGACAGATGGCTTGGACCTGCTCCTTTTGAGCCGTACACACCAAGGCGGTGTCACGGCAGTTTTCGATGGTTATACGATTACTCCGGCGGACAAATGACCGATCTTGGAGCACACTTCAACGACTTGGCTCAGTGGGCCAACGGCAGTCAATATACAGGGCCTACGGAGTACGAAGGGTGGGCCCAGTTTCCCAAAGACGGACTGTTCAATACGCCTGTAAAATTCGAGGTCACAGCAACATATCCTGATGGTGTTAAGATGCTCCTTCATGATGAGAGCGAGCCAGGCAGAGGGCCAAGAGGAAATAAATTCGTCGGTACCGAAGGCTGGGTCAGTGTCGATGACACCGGAAAAATTACCGCATCGAGCAAAGCCATTATGCAGAAGGTAAACTTCACTCAGAGAGGCTATGCGTATATGACCGGCCACCACCGGAATTTTCTCGATTGTGTCAAAACCCGGGCCATCCCCATTGCGCCAGCAGAGGTCGCCCACCGTTCGACGACGACCTGCCATATCGCCAATATTTGCTTGCGGCTGGGAAGAAAAGTCCGTTGGAATCCGCAAACTGAAAGATTTGTTGAAGACAGAGAGGCAGACAGGATGCTCGCAAGGACTATGCGAGCACCATGGCACTTATGATAAACAAGGAATTTTGAATGGAGAGTAGATTATGAAAAAAATATCAATTGGCTCATGGGCATATATAATCGGTCCGTATGTGAACGACCCGGTCGGAACTGGCCCACGAGAAGGCAAGGCAATAATTATCATGAACGCTACTGCACTGGAAAGGAGCTAAAGATGAGTTCGGATACCCTCCCCAGACTTCACAACGCCATGTGGCCCGGGCTGGTCGGCAAAGGAAATGAACCGGGCCAGGAACCACCAATCAGTCTCGAACGGATGCTCGAATTGACCGCCGGCGCAGAGGTGAACGGCCAGAAGTTCGACGGGATTGACTACTTCCTTTTCCTGCCGCACACCGACCCTAACGCCAGCGACGACGAACTGAAGAAAATCGCCGACCTTATTCAGGGGTACGGTTTTAACGTCGGCTCGCTTGTCGCGCCGGTCTGGAGCGGCACGGTCGGCGATTCGGCGATGGGGGATGCAGCGGCTCGCGAGAAATTTCTCAGCGCCGTGCGCATTGCATGTCGCATTGCCGGCGTGTTCAACGAGCATGGCGTGCGCAAGTACGGCGTCATCCGGATCGACTCGGCGGAGTTCGGCGTCGAAAAATGGAGCGAAGACCCAAAGGCGAACACTGCGAAAATCGCTGAGACGTTCCGCGAAGCGGCCAAAATCGCCGCCGATCACGGCGAACGCCTTGCTGCCGAGGGCGAGATCTGCTGGGCTGGCTTGCACAGTTGGAAGGACACACTTGATCTCCTGGAAGCCGTCGGAATGCCGGAGGCACTTGGCTTCCAGGCTGATATGGCCCACACGTACCTGTTTTTGATGGGCTACAATGCGCCGGAACATGCACTGTTGCAGCCCGGCTATTCAGACGAGCAGTTCTACGCCGCATACGAAACGATGGTCGACAAGCTGCGGCCCTGGACTATCGACTTCCACGTGGCGCAGAACGACGGCGAAGTGCACGGCGCCGGTTCACACGACAAGACGGGTAAGCACTGTCCAGCCGGCGACCCCAACGGCAAGCTCGACATCGTCCGCTGCGCGGGCTACTGGCTTAAGGACGCCGCGGCGCGCGGTATCCGGCATATCTGCTGGGACGGGTGCATGTTCCCCAACGCGATGCTCGAAACGCAGGCTACATGGAACGCGATCCTCGATGTCATGCTCAAAGTGCGGGCGGCACATGGATGGACGTCTTAGTTGTGAATTCGGAATTGGTGCTTCATATATGCTTCTTCTATCCTAAGAACTTGAATAAGGAGTCACGAAAATGACTAAAAAACTTAATGTTGGCCTCATCGGCTACGGTTTTATGGGCCGGACCCACTCCAACGCCTACCGCAGGGTAAACAACTTCTTCGATGTCCCCTACGAACCGGTCCTGCAGGTTGTCTGCGGGCTGGTGGAGGCTGAGGCCAAGGCCTTTGCCGAGAAGTGGGGCTACAAATCGTATACTACCGACTGGCATAAAGTGGTCGAAGATGAAAACATTGACGTAGTGGAAATATGTGTGCCGAACAATCTGCACGCCGAGATAGCCATCGCAGCAGCCAAAGCCGGCAAGGCAATTGTTTGTGAAAAACCCTTGGCCCTGAACGTTGCACAGGCCGAGGAAATGGTTAAGGCTGTAGAGGAAGCTGGTGTGCCCAACCTTGTATCATTTAACTATCGCCGGGTGCCCGCCGTGACATTGGCCAAGCAGCTCATCGACGAAGGTCGGCTGGGAAAGATTTTTCACTATCGGGCCAATTTCCTTCAGGACTGGACAATCTCAAAAGAGGTTCCGCAGGGCGGAATGGCCACCTGGCGGCTGGACGTCAAGGCTGCCGGCTCAGGCGTGACCGGCGACCTGCTGGCCCACTGTATAGATACGGCTATGTGGCATAACGGGCCCATTACTGATGTGTGTGCCATGACGGAGACCTTTGTCAAGGAACGCATGCACGCTGAAACGGGCAAGGTTGAGCCCGTGGGTATTGATGACGCGTGCACCTTTATTTGCCACTATGACAACGGCTCGCTGGGCAACTTCGAGTCCTCCCGCTACGCGCGCGGTCACAAAGCCCTTTATACCTTCGAGATCAACGGCGAAAAGGCCTCCATCGCATGGGACCTCCATGACCTCCACCGTCTCAGCTACTTCGACCACGGCGACGACTCGATTGTACGGGGCTGGCGCTCGATTCATGTCACGGATAGCGATATGCCCTATATGGATAAATGGTGGGTCCCCGGTCTGCAGATAGGATACGAGCACAGCTTCGTTCACCAGGCGGCTGAATTTTTACAGAACCTGGCCGAGGGCAAGTCGACATCGCCGGACTTCCGCGAGGCCCTTGCAACTCAGTATGTCTGCGACGCCGTGCTGACCTCAGCGAAAAATAAAAAATGGGAAACTGTTAAAAAGCCGTGAGCACAACAAACTTGTGATGTGTGCTCTTTTAACTAATAAACTTTGTAATAAGGAGGACTTATGTCTGCAAACTCTATTGCCGGT
>CAYVIT010000070.1:0-17189 GCA_964451425.1 uncultured Pirellulales bacterium | reverse complement strand
TAAGGGATAAGAAGAAGCGGCAGTCGAAGAGCATAAAGCGGAAAGCCAATCCTGTAGTAAGTCCGAGAATGCAGACATTGATCTACACAGGTCACGACACTGTCTTTACGGATTTCCAGCCCTTAACAACCATGAAGCTGATAACTGATTATTTATAGGGCTGCTTTTTAGAATCCTCCTTAGAAACTCTTGTTCTTAAAGCTGGCCGGCCGCTAAGCCGAATTCAAGTTTGGAGACAATTCTAAATTTGATTGTGGAAGGATCTTCTCTTGATGCGTACTTTCTGCTTGGTTTTGCAGGGTAAAGTGGCTTTGGGGCCTAAAAGGGGTATCTAATGGATCGTAAACAACGAGATAGAAGATTGCGTTTGCTTATTCGTAAGCTAAATAAAGAACGAAAAAAGCAGGCCCGGAAAATAGATATACTTTGCAATGACTTTATATCGGCCCAGGGGGACTTTATCAAAAGACTAAATACCATCAATTTCACAGCAAATTTTTACGAGGCAATTCTCGGAACAACGGATTTGAGAAGTCTTTTATCTGCCGCTGGCAAGCTTATCAAAGATGAAATCACCGAGTCAAATGTAACATTTTTTGTGCTGCAGCATGACAAATTCGAATTATATATGTTCGAGAGCGACCAGCCAATTACTCTTGAAAAGCAGCATTTGGAGAATCGCTTCACTCCTGAACTGGTGGATAATATTTGCAAGTCGAACAAACTTTGCGCCCTCGATGATATGTTTGCAATGGGTCTTCAGGATAACTTAGTTAGGTTAAGTAATATCTCAGCCGTCACCGTTCCGCTTTGCCGTTTCGGTTCGTCGTTGGGCTTTATCTTGATTTACCGTTTATCCCCCCAAATATTGACTCCCGATGAGTTAAAAAACATCACCGCTGTAACCTGCGGATTGTCCCGAGCAATACAGTCTTTCCAGGTAACTTTACAATCTGCCGATTAAGAATTTTACTCCGGTGGGAATTGGGTCACCCAAATGCAAAATAATGCTTTCAGATGATACGAATATTAATCTTTAATCAGGTCATTACGTGAGGATACGCAATGAAGATAGTGCGTGGTGATGTTAAATCAAATCTGCGCTTGACTCAGGTATCCAGCCTTCGCTGTTATCGGAAAGTTGTATATGTAGCCATCCATGACGGTTTTCAAGCAAGTCAAACTCTGTGCCCGAATGTAGCGGGTCCTTAAAACTCGGTGAATAACTTTGTCCATCGCCCTGACGGGCGACAACATCCTCAACTGTGATAACGCCGCATACCTTACGTGCTTGATTATTCGCTTCTAAAACAACTGAGGTAAGGAGGCAGATGAACAACAATCCGCTGATTACTGTTATTACTGTCACCGGCGCAATTCGGCCGACCCATATCATTACAGTCAGGCTAACACAAAAGAGCGCGAAGAAAAGGCATGTAAGCACGAATTTAGTCTTGAGGAAGAAGTCATAATGCCAGAAGAACAAAGTATGTAAAACGCGTTTTTCAGTTTTTAACTTAACTTTGTCCACTCTTCTGCTGCGCGCAAAGGCAAGATTTTTTTGGATGTTTGTATCGGCACTATCAAGTTTTTCGGCACGGCGATAATTTAGAATCGCTTTGCCAAGGTCCCCTTTGAGAAAATAGGCGTTACCGAGATTGTAGTAAAGTTTGGCATTTTGTATTGGGCCGTCAATTATAATTTTTTCATAGATGAGTATTGCTTCTTCGTAAAGCTTTGTGGCTTTGTCGGAATTATCTGATATGGAGTGAGCTTGCCTGAATGCCTCGTTTGCCCGGCTAAAAAGTGTATATAGCTGCTCATTTGGCAGCTTGTCGTTTCCTGGAGTTGTAAAACCAAATGAAAAAAAACTAACGAATAAGATCAAAAACCTTCTGCCAGTCATTTTTTAGACTTCTTTTTGATATTTCTAATAAGCCCGATTACTTTATTGACTTGTTCGGCATCAAAATTTGCATCCATTGATGCATAACGTGCGGCTTCGCACTCTGTTATAATATCCCTGTATTTGTTAGCTGTTTGCATGTCCTGCGTAGAAGAGAAAATTACTTCGTAACAGTCCTCTGCTGTAAGTGACCCTGCCGTTCTATCAAATCGCTCGCCTATGTACTGTTTCATTATTGATGCGAGTAATTCTTGTCGTTGTTGCGAATCAGTCGACCCAATTTTCTTTAGCTGCCTGACTGCCTTGCCAAAAGCCGACCGTTTGCGTTTTAGGGCTTCTTTTTCAGGACTGGTCTGCATAAACAGCTTAATTAGTGAGCTCGAAATCAATCCTAATAAGGGTACTGCCCAGAGAAAAACATAGTGGACGCTGACAGCAGCGCCTAAGGGCGGGAAACTCATGTTTCGTAAGACATCGGGACCCTCGTAATTGGCCGAAAGCCCTTTCTTTATCGCTTCAATTTCCTTGTTCACGGGAACAAAATCCCTGCCTTCCAAATCCACATTCGTCAGTATTTTCGTCGGTTCTACTTCCAGCTTTATCGGCTCAGTCTGCGCTGTAACGTACTCCCCTTTGTCGGCGTCGAAAAATGCCAGCGGAATAGGGGGTATGGCGGCAACCTTGTCGTTGTTGGCACGAATTGTCTGTGTAAAAACTTTGAATCCATTTTGTATAGTTGGAGAGCTTTTTTGTGATGGAATCTTAAAATTCGTCACAAGCTTCGGTATTTGCTCAACTGCCGGCCACTGGACTGGTTTCAAATATTTGCTGCCACCGATTTTAATAGTAAGGGTGATGGGATCACCTACATTAACTTTTGTGGGTGTAGCCGATGCTGAAATTGTATACCGACCGACAAGACCATAAAAGCCGGCTGGTTTGGCCTCTTCAGGTAAAGCAAGCACCATAAGCGTCTGTGGTGGCGAAGATACCATAAAACGTTTGTATTGTTTTCGTGGACCGAAGATGCTGGAATCGCCAAAGAACGAATCTCGTGACCGCGCTCGTCCAACAACAACATCGGCGGAAACCGAAGATGTCCCTATCTCTATCTTGCCGGAGTTCTTGGGAATCAAAACCTTGGAGAAAGCAAGCAGGATGGACTCTTTACCTTTATGGACTACACGAGACTGACTGGCAAAGATGATCATTCCTGTGCTTAGGCGGTACTGTTTTACCTGCTGGTTTGAAACGTCGGGGTCTTCAATGTAAAAAGCGTCGCTGCCGAGAGCGGGAATGTTAAACTGAAAGTCGCCAATGTCTGCGGAGATATAAAACTTAACCGTGAGCATCACCGGCTGACCCACATAGCATCGCTGCTCCGATAGTGTGACCTCAAGGTCCAATTTGTCGGTCATGCCCGGCTTTAAAATGTTGACCTGCACCGGATTGGTCTGATAGGTTCTTCCGCCGAGTGTTACTGCAGCCGCGGGAAGCTGTATTTGCCCTTCTTGCTGAGTCTGTAGGGAATAGCTCATTATATATCGCTTGATTATTTTTTGGGTCGTCTTGCCATTTACAATACTTATCGAGGTTTGTGAGACATCCCTGTTGCTGGCACTTTGAGGATTGTATTTTGCCAGCCCGGACAGGTCGACCTGGCCCGGCTTATTTTCCCCATCAATAATTATGTTGTAGGCGAAGTTTTCACCCAAATAAATGTCTTTTGAAGTGTCAACCTGGGCAAAAACTCTTATTTGGCCGTAAACATTGCCTGATACTACCGTTGCCAAAGCAAAGAAAATAGGAATATATTTTATAAAGGACTTCATATTACCAATCTTTCTCGACCTTTTGATAACGGGCTCTTTCCAGAATTTGTCTTTGTTGTTTTTGACGCTGTTCTTTATCGAGTATCTCCTGTGCGGTAGCGTCTGGAGCGGCCATTTCTTCCTGCTGTTTTTCAGGTTGTTGCTCCTGCGACTGATTTGGGTCTTGGCCGGAGCCCTCTTGGGCTTGTTGTTGCTGTTGAGACTGATTGGGATCCTGTGGTTGGTTTGGGTCCTGCTGTGAACCTTGTTGTTGCTGCTGTTGAGTTTGCCCCTGGTTAGGGTCTTGTGGTTGGTTCGGGTCCTGCTGCTGTTGTTTCTGCTTATTGATCTGGTCGATTATGTCTTTTATTATGAGTCGTGCTACTTCTATATTTTTGGCGGCCTTCTCGTTCGTTGGGTCGATGTCCAGTACCTGCCGCCAGTGAGTGATACTGGTTTTCAAGTCCTCAAGGGCCTTTTGCAGGTCAGAGTCTCTTTGTTTCAAACCTCGTTGAAAAAAACAGTTACCGATATTGTATTTTGCCTTGGTGACCAACTTCATATCTTTGCTCTCAGCGGCAACTTCCTTGTATAGGTCTATAGCCTCCGCAAGGTCATCCAGCCGGTAGTTGCTGTTTGCCTTATTGAATTTTGGCTCTTGAGCTTGGGGTTTTTCGAGAAGGGCCTGGTCGTAACTACTGATCGCTTCATTGAAATTACCCTGAGAATAAAGCCGGTTTCCCTGGCGGACCGAAGTCCGCGCGGATTCTGCCCGCGCTGCCTGTGTGAGTGACAGCACCAGCAATAATATGGCAAATGTTTTAAGCCTTCTTTCGTTCACTGATAAGCGCCTCACAGATAATTAATCCGATACCCAATGCCACAAATAGCTGGAATTTTTCATCATATGTCATCATTGTTGCCGATTCAAGCTCACGTTTCTCGGCTGTGGCAATAAGGTCTTCATAAATTTCCCCCAGGTCCAGGGTTGTACCGGGTTGTACCGACAGGTATTTTCCACCTTCGGTAGCGTAGACAATCTCGCGCAGTGTGTCGCCGTCGACTTTTGACCAAACCTGCTGGCCTTTATATTGTAAAAAGGTGCTTTGACCGTCCGGGCCGGTAATGGGTATCCGTGAGCCTTGGTCCTCATCACCCAATCCAATTGCGATGATTCTTATGCCTTCAATTCCCGCTTTTTTGGCGGCTTCCACAGGGAAGCTCTCGTGGTCTTCACCATCGGTAATTAATACGATGTCTTTGTATTCGCGACTTTGTCTGTCAAAGACCTCTTGGGCTGCCTTGCGAATAGCATCGCCAATCATTGTTCCCCCCCTGCTCGTGCTTTCGGTGGATATATCAGCCAGCACCATTCGTATGAAGCTGTAGTCTTGGGTCAATGGGCACTTTATTGTACTGTTGCCGGCAAAGGTTAAAATGGCGACCCTGTCGCCTTTAAGTGTCTCCAGGAGGTCGCTGATTGCGATTTTTGACCGTTCGAGTCTGCTTGGCTTGATGTCCTCGGCCAGCATCGACCGCGAGGTATCCAGCAGTATAGCAATGTCCCTGCCTTTCCGTTTTATCTGGTGAGGCTTCGGATTCCATTTGGGTTCGGTCAGCGCTGCTACAATACTTACGAAGGCGGCGATTAACAAAAACGCCTTGAATATCTGCTTTTTCAGACTTACTGAGGTGTTTATCTTCTTGAGCATATCGTTGCTTGCTAATACGCGAAGCGTCCTGGCCTTGCGCCAGAAACACCAGGTGTAAGCTGGTACTAAGACCACTGGTATTATGAACAACAACCACAATGCTTTATCATTTCCAAAGTTCATAATTTACTTTTCCAAAACGCTATCTTTCCTGTTTATGGTACCCCTGTCATCTTTTCATGGTATCTTGCGAAATACTGTACAGCCGCCTACCATCTCTAAAACCAATAATGATAATGCCGCCAGCGTCCAGGGCCCGAATCTCTCTGAGTATTGGGCATACTGGATGGATTTGACTTCGGTCTTTTCGAGGCTGTCGATTTTTTCGACAATCTTGTGAAGCGATTCAGCGTCATCTGCTCGGCTGTAAAAGCCGCTGGTTTTTTCGGCGATTGCCTTGAGCAGTCCTTCATCCAGGTCCTGATGTGTCGGCATCTTGAAGGAGCCCATAATAGTCTGAATCGTTGTATACGCCTGGGCGGAACCTATTCCGATTGTATATATTTTGATGCCCCATTTTTTGGCCATTTCGGCTGCTTGTAAAGGATCATACTCACCCATATTGTTGCGGCCGTCAGTGAGCAGGATGATTGCCTTGCTCTTTATCTTGAAACCACTTTCCTGCGCATTGTCCGAATTGTTTGTGCCGGCCATGCCCAATTGTACTCTTCTTATTTCAACTTCCTCCTCAGCTTTTTTCAACCGGGCGGCCGCCAGGGCAATAGCATCACCTATGGCCGTCCCGTCCTCGCTGCGAAGACTGACAATCTCGGTTTTTTTAAGAAACTCAAGGAGAACGTTATGGCTGAGAACCAGAGGGCATGTCGTGTCGGCGTAACGGGCAAAAGAAATCAGCCCTATGAGGTCCCCACTTCTGCCGCCGAATCCTTTTTTATCACCGCTGATAAAGTCGTGAAACACTTTTTTTACGGCTTCCAAGCGGTTTTGCTTTTCACCGTAGTAATTCATTTCCGCCTCCATGCTGCTGGAGCGGTCCACGACAGCCTCTATAGCGACACCTTCGGTCGAGATTTCCGAAAGAACCGTCCCTTTTCTGGGACGTGCGAGCGCCACAATTAAAAGCCCCAGGCAAACTAACCGTGCAACCGCCGGTAAGGGTCTGAATTTCAACCGCCACGAGACAGGGCAGCTCCTCATGTCCACAAGGCTTGGAAATTTCACTGCCGCTGTACGCTTTCTGCGCAGTATCAGGTATGCCATAAGAGGCAGAACAAAAAGTAGCAACAGTGCCCATGGCGAATACAACTGCATTTATGCAATCCCCGCTTCAATGCTTTCTTCGGCATTTACGTTATCGGTTACATCAATCCTGCGTTCGTCAGACTTGGTTGCATCTATAAAATCCTTAACCAGATTGAATGTTTGCTGAATTTGCTCATTGGTCGGATTGTATCTGGCGAATTTCACCAGGTCGCAATGCCTGAGGAATTCTCCCAGGTTGTCCTTATCAGGCGTGGAAAGGACGTCTGTCCATTGAAGCTCAACCAGGAATTCCTCAGTTGTTCTTTCCGGTGCTCTCAAGTCAAACCGGTGTTCGATATAGTGCCTGAGAATATTGCTTATACGCTCGTAAAATTTCTTTATTTTGCCTGCTTGAATCAGGTCGTCTTTGACCAGAACCCGCAAGCGCTCGTATGCAATTTCGTGGGCGGGTTTAAAAATTCTGATAAGTCTTGTATACCGCTTCCGCCGTAGATAAAGCCAGGCACCGACAACTGTGATGATACTGGCCGAGCCGATTACCCAAACCCACCAATAAGATGCCTCCTGTGGCATCTCAATAACATCTTCGATGTCGGCTATCACCAGCTCGCTGCGCTGCTCGCCGAGCAGGGAAGCAACCTCAATATCAATTGGTTCGGTTGTAAGTTCATATTTTTTCTCTTTGATACCATTGGCGTCGCTGAATTCAAACGTAAAAGCTGGTATCGCATAAGTACCGGATAAAAACGGCTCAAGGCGATATCGGTAAGTGCTGACTACATTGTTGTTCTCGTCGAGCTTGTCACCCAGATTGTCCCAGTCGACGATACCAAAATTCTCAAGCACCGTGTCGACTTTCGGCATCCCGACTTCATAACCGGGCTCTATTGCCGTTTCAAGTTCCAGGAGCACAGTTTCGGCTATAGTCATTTTGCTTTTGTCCAGCCGTACGTGAGCAGTCAATGGCCCACGTTCATATAGCTTATCAATCTCGAAACCTGCATCTTCCTCGGTTTCTCTGCTTTTTTCACAGCCAGCGCAGATAAAAAAAAGGCTGTACCCTAACAGTAGAAATAAAACAACGCACTTTTTAGCAGAATTTTTTGACATATATTTTCTTGGCAACAACTATTTTGCCGTTTCGACGGATTTTCCCTCAGGCTCGCTTTGATTCGTACCCGTCAGCACGGACCTGTGGATGATGACATTGTATTTATCCATCATTTCTTTTATATAGTCCTGCTGGACGTCTTGACGTTTTTGGCTCAGGAGTGTTGACATCACCTCCTGTCCGGCTTCGTCAAAACTTTTTTGTCGTTTGGCCGTTATTTCTTCGACCTTGACAATTTCCCAGCCTTTCTCGGTCTTGACCGGTTCATCCAATACCGTTGGTGCATTAGCAGTAAAGATTTTGTCGTTGAGCTTTTTGGATTCGCCAATAACCGGAACGTAAGAACCTTTATTAATATCAATATCAATTTTGCCGCCTGTTTCTTTGGTGCCTTCATCTTTGGAGAGCTCCTTTGCAAGTTTGCCGAAGTCTTCGCCTGCTTTGATTCGATTCATAACTTCTGTGGCTTGCTGTTCGTTGTCGAGTAAGATGTGGCTTATTCTTGCTTTGGCAGGTTCGATGAATTTATCTTTATTTGCTGTATAGTATGTTTGAAGGTCGGTTTCGGTAATGTGGATTTTATCTGCAAGTTGTTGATTCATCAACTGTTGGCTCAAAACACCGCGGCTCAAATCGTCAAGAAGCTTCTTAACTTCTGCTTTTTCCGTCATCTGCTCCTGCAGGGCCTGGCGATACAAAACCTCTTGGGCAAGCCAGCCCCGCAAATATTGCTCCCTCGCTTCGGGATTTCTATATTGCTCGAGCATCTTCTTTTTTTGCTCATTAAGCTGCTCATCAGTCATAAACGCAGACATAGGGGCGAGCTGATTATCGATGCTGTTTTCAATTGTCGCATCGAGGTCGGCCTCAGTTATCTTTTCAGCCCCTATTTCTGCGACTATTTTGCGCCCTGCTTCTGATGACTTTTTGAAACTCGTCCGGTCCATCAATTCGTACCGCATGGCCGAGAACTTTCCGAGCTTTTCAAAGCAGTCCTTAATATGTGTGTTAATCTGAGGGGTTAGCTCGTCGAGCTTGGCGGCGATTTCGCTGCGGTAGTAATACTCAATAGCCTCTGCATGAGAGCCGGCCTTTTCCAGCAATGTGCCTGTTTGAAACAGCACCTTGGCACGCTCTGTATCCGTCAATTCGGCTGCATTTAGATAATCCTGCCAGACCTTGACCGCCCTCGCATACAAATTCCGCTGGGCAAGTTTGGCAGCCAGTTGCTTGATTTGTTGGGCAGAGAGGGATGAGGCTGCCGTGCCTTTTGCCGGGTATGGTTTCTCTGATGGCCCTATAAGCAGGTCGGCGGTTGTCAGAGCTACTAAAATCAAAAGCAGTATGATAGATATCTTGTTCGCAATGGTATTTCTTTGTTTTTTCTCAGGAAGCGAAAAATCAAGCTTCTCTTCCATAAGTTCTTACTCCTTAAACCCGGAATTATATTTGTGTTCCATGACTGTCAGAATCGTTGGTGTCTTATATGGAAGAACTCAATCAAATCATGTATGTATGGCTTGTCCGTGTTTATGCTGATGCAGTCAATGTTAATAGACCTGAACATTTTTTTCAAATCGTCGAACCGCAGTGAGCTTTTGTTTTTGTATTGGTTGCGAAATTTTTTGCTGGACGTGTCAATAAGGATAATTTCGCCGGTTTCGGCATCTTGAAATTCAATCATTCCCACGCTTGGCAGTTCAATTTCTGCCCGGTCGCGGATAGGCACGGCGATAACGTCGTGATGTTTATTAAGCAGGCTGAGGGTCTTCTTAAAATCAGTTTCTATAAAATCAGATACAAGAAATACAGTAGCTCTCTTGCGCACTACCTTTCCGAGATAGTCCAGAGCTATATTGATATTTGTTTTTCGTCGCGGCATGCTGAAATGCAGCAGCTCACGAATCAAACGTAAAACGTGCCTGCTCCCCTTTTTAGGAGGTATATACAGTTCTATTCTATCGGTGAAAATTAGCAATCCCACTTTGTCATTGTTTTTCGCAGCTGTAAAGGCAAGGACTGCGCAGAACTCCGCCGCCAGTTCGTTTTTCATCTTGTTTACTGTGCCGAACTCACCGGAGGCGCTCAGGTCAACCACGAACATTACCGTCATCTCGCGCTCCTCAACGAAACGCTTTATATAAGGCTTGCCGGTACGGGCGGTGACATTCCAGTCGATGGAACGGATATCATCGCCGGGTGTATACTCGCGGACTTCGTCAAACTCCATCCCCCTGCCTTTGAATACGCTTTCGTACTGGCCGGCAAAGCTGGCATTGACCGCCCGCGACGAGTAGATTTGAATCTGGTTGATTTTCTTTATTAATTCTTTTGGTATCATTACGCTTCGAAACTGGGAGCTTCCCTAAACCTCTGCTTTATTTCTTAAGGCACTTCAATATTATCAAAAATTGTTTTTATAATGTCTTCACTGGTCTTGTCTTCCGCCTCGGCCTCGTAGCTGACAATCACCCTATGCCGCAGAACATCCATACCGATGCTCTTGACATCCTGTGGAGTGACATATCCTCTTTGCTGGATAAAAGCGTGGGCCTTTGCAGCGATGGCAAGATAAATTGTTGCCCGTGGTGACGCTCCGTAGTTTATGAAGTTACCCAGGTCTATGCCATACTTCTTTGGTTCCCTGGTGGCACAAACTACATCAACGATGTAGTCTTTAATCTTTTCATCAATATATATTTCATCGACTACTGCCCTGACTGCAGAAATTTCCGTCGGCTTAATCACTGCCTTTATGTCGAACTTTTTATCTGTTACAGCCATCCTGTCAAGAATTTCGCGTTCCTCATTCTTGTTTGGATAGTCAATCTTAAGTTTCAGCATAAACCGGTCCAGTTGCGCTTCCGGCAGTGGATAAGTCCCCTCCTGCTCGATAGGATTTTGGGTAGCAAGTACCAGGAAGGGATTGGGAACGGGAAAAGTCTCCTCCCCGATAGAAACTTGCCTTTCCTGCATGGCTTCCAGTAGAGCACTTTGTACTTTTGCTGGGGCCCTGTTGATTTCATCGGCTAATATGATATTGGCGAATATGGGCCCTTTACGTGTGTAAAACTCACCGTCCGACTGACGGTATATCTGCGTACCGATCAAATCCGCCGGTAATAAGTCGGGTGTAAATTGTAAACGCCTGAAACTGGCATCTATGGCCTTTGACAGGGTTGTCACGGCCATCGTCTTGGCAAGTCCCGGAACTCCCTCTATCAGTATGTGTCCATTGGCCAAGAGCCCAATCAGCATGCGCTCAAGCATATAACGCTGACCCACAATGACTTTGTCTAACTCGGCAAAAAGTGTTCGCACAAACCCGCTTTTCTTCTGTACCAAATCTCCAATTTGTTTGACATCTATTGCCATAGGAATCTTCTCCTTCTATAAGTTTTGGTTAAGATTATATCAATTTCTCTTTTTTTAACAGCTTGGGCGTATGGGTTCTGATTGTAATAAACAAATAATTATCATTATACGTTGTATCGGACAAAATGTTTGTTTTATGCAAAAAAACCACGGAAAATCAAGGTTTTATTGATTTAACAGCCTGTGCACACTACGGAAGGTTGAACTGTAAAGTAGGAAAAAGGAAACTTGCTGTAGGTGCGGCGAATCGAGGGTAAATTGTGATGAAATTGGGGCCGAGCGGTTTTGTTGATGCTTGACTGTGGCCTGGATTGATATGGCACGGCCCGGAACCTGTTTGTGCCCCCACCACTATTCTATCTTCTTGTAGAATTCGGCTTCCCGGTCGGAAAGCCTGTTTTGCTCAATCATTTTGCGTATACGCTGCAAGTCGACATCTCGAGGCTCACCTCCCTCGGATTGTGTCACGGCGGATTGGCCGAAACTGGCTGGTATGACCTGCAAAAACCTGTTTACAGAAATGGTTGATACGAGTACAGCTGCTACAAGGACGCCCACTATAAAGTATCGGCCCTGCAGCTTGGCTGGCGCGTGATGGGGACGCGATAGACGTTCTTTTTTTTTGGCCGCCTTTGTCTGGTAGCGGCATCGGTCACAATATATGCAGTCCGTATGGTCTTTGCCGGTAAGCCCAAACTCACAACTTCCAAATTTTTTTGCTGGCAGGTATCGCTTTAGTATCACTACATTATTAAACAGTGACAGAAAAGCCCCTACGCTACACAGATACCTGCACCAGAAGCGGGTATAAAAAATCGAGCCTACCAGAGCTATCGCAGCTATTAACATTATGGATAATTGCCAAAATCGAAAGTTGAAAATTGATATAAGGGGATCTGCTGCCAGAGTAGTTCGATTTCTGGAAAAAAAGAATACAATTATGACAACGAAAAGAATCCCATATTTAACAAATCTCGCTTTTTGCATCGTTTCTATAGATATCGTCGGCTTGAATCTCTCAGGGACAACATACCCAAGCAGTTCCTGTAGAGCTCCGAATGGACAAATGTAACCGCAAAAGATATTGCCGAAAAATATTATCAAAAGTGGTATTCCTACAGCCAGCAGAAATGCTCCCGTTAATCCCAAAGCGGGAGTATGTAGGGACAGTATGCTCGCTATTTGTTCACTTGAATACTGGTTGTTCAGGATGATACCGCCGACTACAAGATTAAGGCAAAGAACTGCCAATCTGCTCCAAAAGCCACCGTGGTAGATTACAATCAGAGCAAGTGCGAAAGCGCCAATCAAATATATCCCACGGCTATCCAGCGCATTGATGAAATGGGCTTTTTCTTTAAGCTTAGGTTCAAAAGGTTGGCCGAGAACCTTGCTGGCAAACCGCTGACCTGATGTTTCCAGTGCCGAAAGAATGGCTTCAGAGCTGACTGTGGCCCCGGTCACCGAGTGGACATCCGCAAAAGGCTTAAGCTGGAAAAGCCTACGTCCGGTTAGTTGTTCATACCAGGTCAGGTCATTTGTCCCAGGGTGGGCACCTCTTGGTGCTTCCTGTTGGTTGAGGAGGTCAAGATAGACAGGTGTTTCGTTGGACCGAATTATATGGAAGTTAATCAATTTGCCGCCAGCTCCTACATAGATGGCAAGGTTCATCTTCCCGCCGAAACCACGAATCTCAGGCGCCAGGTCTTTAGAGCTAAAGATGTAACCCGTTAGTTTATTGTTGGCGTCGCAAACCCTGAAATAATTGATTTTTCCAGTACTATCGCTAGGAACCGTTGATTCCTGCTCAATGCTCAGCTCACCAGCGAGGGCTTGGGCTGCGTACTGTGGTAATGATGGTCTCAGCTTCGAACCAGCTTCTGCAAGCAGGTTCGAGCACAGGACAATGCATGCTCCAATACCAAACAGGGCGTAGCCAATTTTTGTGAAGCGTGAAGCGGATGTGGTATGTGGTATGTGGTATGTCGTCACGACATACGAAGGACGAAATACGAGATACGAAATAATTCTCAGTACGGCAGCAGGAATATTGGCTATAATAAATAGTATGAAGACAAATAGTGTTAACTTTGCCCCGAGCACCGGAACAAGAATAAGGCCCGTTAGCAATCCGCCGGTTGAAGCACCAATGTGGTCGGCCATTTCGAGTTTACTGCCGGCCTGACCCGTTTCGAATCCGGAATCAGCAAGCCCTCTGGCGGCTAATGGAAAGTAACTACCGGTGCATAGACCGCACAAAATAAAAGCAATCGCAAAAATAAAGTGCGTCCATTGCTCAGCCGGCCAAAAGGCAATTATACCCAAAATCAGCGCATGCACAAGTATGACTGCGAATAGCAGTATTGGTGGTTGTATTTTTCTTTCGCTTAGCAGTAAATACCGGATTAGACTTGCTCCGATGGTTAAGCCGACCATAAACACAGATGAAATAATCCCAATGTGCAGATAGAGCGAGCCAAACCGGGTTTGGTACAGGTACATCAAAACAATCACGACCCCGATCCCCAGCCAACCGGCGGAGAAAATCAGAAACGTGCTGTCAAAACTGGATTTGCCTCCTTGCTGAGTTGTTTTAAGAATGTAGATGATTCGCAGAGCTATAAAAACCAGAATGGGGATAACAAACGTTAATGGGCCGGACAACACTAGGTGTTTAATAAATGTGGCTGTCGGTGCTTCTGATTGTTTCGCTGCGAGCAACAAACTGTATAAGTGCGTCAGGGGCCTCGAATCACGATTAATCAAAAGCTCCTTAGGTAAATCCGCATTCGAGTAGTTCTCTAGCGCAGCCGCGGCACGGTCCGGCAAATAAACAGAGAGCAGAGCATCCGGAGGATAAACACCACTAACGCCATTTATTGATGCAAAGCGGTCTCGTAAAGTACCGGGATTGCCGGTGAGGTTATTGGAATCTGATACGATAAACCATGTATCCTCACCGGGTGTTAAAACCAGATGCGAAAAAACATCCTCAAGTGTCAGTTTCGTTGAGGCACCAAGGTTCGTTAGCTCGGTGCCCATAATATTTTCTCCACCGGCTATGCGAACCTGTAACACGCCTCCGGACCGCAGCGACTCTTTAACCTGACGATAAAATTCAAGCGTGTAGTAACGGTTCAGAACAGAGCTGGTTGCATCGGGCAGGTTGAGGATTACTATGTCATAAAATCGTTTCTTTTTAGCCAGCATTGAGCGAACATCACCGGCACCGGCTTCTAATCGCTTGTCTGTGATTTTAAACTCCGGGGGTATAAATCTGTCTACCTTCTGCACGTATTCATTATCACAATGTGCCCAGGTTATAGTTTGAGTCTGTGGCAGTTGCAGGAATTTATAGCAAAGACCCAATCCGGAGCCGACAACGAGAATCCTCTCGGCATCAGGTTTTTGGCACAAGCCAATCGCTGCAATCCGTCCGGCCGAGCTCTCATCAGGCAATACTTCACAGGTGCTGCCTTCGCGCACCGCTACCCATTGGCCCTGGTATACTCCGTAAAGATATTCCGACTGTGCCGTCTGAAACGAACCGGCAAGTGCTTCCTCAGGAAGTAACTTGCCCCACTTTATAATTCGAATCTGTTGCGTCAGAACCTTGTCGGCACCGGCAATCAAACATACTAAAGCACACGCCGGCACAACAGCCCAAATCCATCGCCGTGCCTTGGCAAGTTGTACACAAAATACTGACAGCGAGACAATAAAGGCAAGTATAAAGAAAATCGTTGTCGAACCTGCACCAAAACCAAGAAGCACAGTTACACCAAGTCCCCCGAACAAACTGCCGGCAGCTTCGATTATGTATACTCGCGAAACGGGCAGTTTTTCACCCTGCTGGATCCACCTGCAGGCAAGGGGAAACAACATCCCCGTGATAACACTGACCGGTGCGTTAATTACGATTGATAAAAACAGAATGGCTCGTATGGATAGTAGTTCGTAGGTCTCGACCCCGGCAAGCTCGCGTGCCTGAATAATCAAGACAGACTGGAGGATAAAGGCCGGCAGATAACACAGAAACAGAAATTCTATATATTTAAGCAGTGTGTCCGCCACGGCCTGGATTTTATTGACCAGTATGGCCGCTAAACCCACCCACAAAAACCACGTGCCGAAAAAGATACCGACGCTTATATCGTTGCCTTCGAAGGTCGTGATGAACTCGCGAAAAAGGAGCGTCTGGGCTGCGATAGTAAACAGCCCGTAACTGAATATCAGCAAAGCACGAGCGGCTCTCATCTTTCTTCACCAAAAACAACCGCCTGGAAGACCAGAAAGCTCGCTCCTTCCTTCCAGGCATCGCCGGTCAACCTCGCCTTCAGAGATAGATTTGTGAGCATCTGGTTTAAATCCCAGCCCTGTTCAGGCGCGACCTGAGGCAGAAACACTGCCGACCGACCGTCTTTATTCAAGACAACACCGTCTATACCGATTCTAATCTCATCGGGTGACGCGATGGGTCGAGGCGCTGTCAGCGCGGAGATTTCTATCGTGATATCGTTACATTCATCTATCGTTACCGGCCGAAAGCGCCTGTCATTAACAGCAGCATTGATTGCATTGCCAATGACCGATTGGTATAAAGGCCTTCGCGGGAAAATGTCACCGATACAGCCCCTGAGCAGCGATACCTTCTGTGCTTTTTCTTCTCCGGATTTTCGCACAAGAGCATTCTTTTTAAGAGTAACAAACGCTGCACGAGGGACTCTCATTGCCTCGCTTATGGTAATACCATACTCGGTTGGTTCCGGAACTTGTTTGTCCTTCAGATAGCGGGTAATTGTTTTCCGTGCCAGGATTAACAATTGTTCCTTGTCTTTCTCACTCAATTCAGGACTGCCTGGCTTCAGGGCCTTTGCCGGACTTTTTGGCCATACTCCGGAAAAAACCACCGAAAGATAACTCACTGAATTTGTATAGTCGCCGGTTAACCTGCCGGATGTTGAATATTCTATTAAGTGAGCCTCGGCCGGCTTATCCAGCATCGAGAGCAATATCGCAATGGGAACATAACCACATATCGTTGCACCCGTCGCCTGCTTGTATTTCAAAAAGCCCTCATAGTCCATATTGGCTATGTGCTTGTACGCACCCATATCAACTTTTTTTATTTGCTCAGCCACGTTGTCTCTGAAAGGCACATAGCTAAACCTTGGGCCGTAATGGACGAAATCAGAACTCGCAATGACCAGGGTTTTGTCATCGACTAAACTTTTCAAAATGCTGCCTGCCTTGCGAATTGTCTCCAGTGAACATTGGCCGGCAACAATCGGTACGAGCTTAAAATTTTTGCGATTGTATTGCAGCAGCGGAAGTTCTATCTGAACGCTGTGCTCCTCTGTGTGTGCGTATGGCGTACTCCGGAACACAGGATATTCGAGAAGCTTTTTTATAAAGTCAACATCCAGCGGTATCTGGCCGAGGGGCGTTTCGTAGTGTGTGACACGCGGCACACTCAGCATCTCTTCCATGTATGTCGTATGGCTTGGCCCCATTACAATAATTCTTTCGTATTCTTTGTTGGCGGTTTTAAGTGCGCGAACGGCAATTTGACCCGAAAACCGATAACCGGCGTGCGGTAAAATCATGGCAATTACGTTATTGATCGGCTTGGCCTCAGCTTTTTGGTAGTACCCGGCTATTTCTTTGCTAAGGGCTTCTGCATTAGGCTCATACCATCCGCGCTCACTGAGTATGGAACGGTGAACAACTTTGGGTTGTTTTGTAGAATCTTTTTCCTTCGAACTTACTTTTTCCTTTGCTTCAACAGAAGTTACCGAGTTTCCTGTCTTCCAAAAAAGTATCGCCAGGGCACCTAACATTACAATCCCTATGCCAAAAAGGACTTTCATTCGTAGTATACGGGCAGGCCGATTATCCATATTAACCGCTCCACTTGCTTTGTTGAGAAATCTCTCCCAGGGACTTTAAAGAGCCGGGATATTTTTTAACCCGAAAAGCCCTCACGAATTTGCGTGGCGAAGCTTTGCTTGCCAGCCACGAAGTACCGGCGATAATGACTGAACCTGCCT
>CAYVIT010000069.1:11366-17335 GCA_964451425.1 uncultured Pirellulales bacterium | reverse complement strand
AACAAATAGGAAGTATGCCACAAAGTCACAAAATTAATTTCACCTGATTCGGCCTTTTCGGGCGACGGATAACAAATATTTAGTCTTTTTTGTTCACCTTCAAAGTGCCTAAACGATATCGGCGGTTGCCGGAGGTGTCGATGATGTGTCTTACGCTGCCGAGCCGGTCATGCAGATAGGAATATCGCAGGGCGGTGAAGCGGGCGATGTGTGGCTCAACTGATCCACAAGTATTAAAATTCATCTTTTTTCACAAACCGAGATAAACCCGGTATAGCCTGGAGTAAAAGAGCCTTTTCGTGGTCAGATAAACAGAAATATGCGTCTTTTTCATGAGCAATTGAGACCAGCCAGGGGGCACCGTGAGTTCTCGAGAAAGACAGATCCTCGGGAAGGTTCGGCTGGCACCAATCGTATAGCCTACTACTCGATTCCTTGAGAATACGCGCACATTCGCTGTTGAGAGAGTATCTGAAAACCTGAGCCTTGTCACCTAACAATTTAGTTCCGGGCCATTCGGAGCGCATACCTCTCTCTATCAGAAAAGGTTCCAGTTTTACTAAAACTCTCTTCCCGGGAGAGGCTAACGGTATCGTTTCCCGGACAACGAGAAGCGCTTCACGACACACACGGGTGGCATAATCAAGAATATCTCTATATAGTTTTCCTTTCGGTTCCCGGATTAAACTGAAATGGTCTCTTTTCATAATAGTCTCAGTCTATAATCTTAATATGGGTGTATGGGCCAATGACTATGTGCCAGAAATCGACGACTGCTCGCACCGGATGGATTTCATGGGGACGATAGTTAACCATATATTCTTTAGACCACCGCAAGAGAATCTTGGCCTCTTCACGATACCTCCGCTGTTATTTAGTTCCATTAATATTACCGGCAAATCACACACGATGTCAAAAATATATTTACGCTTTTCTACTTCGGTGGAATCCTTGAAAATTCGATTGCCATCGGGGTCATATTTTAGGTTTTCTTCTTTTTCTTTGTTGTTTTGCGTTGTCCACGTTGTATCGTCCAAAGAGGGTCAATCATTTGTGAATCCCACCGCTCGTAGGCATCCTGCATTTCTTTGAGAACGTCCGGCTTTTCTCTTTTCAGGTCTTTAGTCTCACCAATATCCGAGGCAAGGTTGTAGAGCCCGGTCTCGTTGCCCATCTTGACAAGTTTCCAATCGCCTTTTCTTGCCGCGTGGTTCCGGCCGCTTCGCCAAAAGAGAGTTTCGTGGGGAGTCTGTTTTTTCTCGCCGGTCAAAAAGGGCAGCAGATTTACACCGTCAAACTTGCGGCCTGATGGAAGCTCCGCCCCCCCTGCTGCCGCCGCCGTCGGGAGGATATCAAGCGAAACGACCGGATTATTGTACGTTCCGCCCGCCTTCAAGTAGCCTGGCCATTGCACCATAAAGGGTACACGAACACCGCCCTCATACATCGTGCCCTTGGTAGCGCGCAGCGGGTCATTGCGAGAGCCGTTTGCCCCAGTCGGGCCGCCATTGTCGTTGATAAAAAACAACAGCGTGTCTTTTTCCAGGCCTAACTCTCGCAGCTTGGCCAGGAGCTTGCCGATGCCCTCATCCATAGCGGTCAACATCCCGGCATAGATGCGACGCTTTTGCTCTGTAATATGTTTGAAGCTGTCCTTGTAACGCTGCGGAGCCTGCATCGGCGTGTGGACAGCGTTGTAAGCAAGATAAAGGAAGAAAGCCTCGTTGTGATGGCGTTCAACAAAGGCGACCGCCTCGCGCGAGAAGGCATCTGTGAGGTACTTTTTCTCATCGACCGGCTTGGTGCCGCGCAGGATGGGATTGAATGTCCCCAGCCCCGGTTCAATATAGGAGTGACCGCCGTGTAGGAATCCGAAGAATTCGTCATATCCGCGTTTGAAGGGGTGGAAGTGCGGCGCCATTCCGAGATGCCATTTACCCACGGCCCCGGTGACATAACCGGCGGACTTGAGCACGTCTGCCATCGTCACCTCCGTCAGCGGCAGGCCGACATGTTCTCTTAAACCTCCAGGCGGCGGACCGGTATTGAACTCGTGGCCGAAACGCTGCTGGTAGCGACCCGTCGCCAGCCCCGCGCGAGTCGGACTGCACACGGGACAGGAAACGTACCCATTCGTGAAACGGACACCCTTTCGCGCGACCGAATCAATATTCGGCGTCGGTATATCTTTGCACCCCTGGCAACCGATGTCAGCGTACCCCATATCGTCGCTGATAATAACTACGATATTCGGCTGTTTTGCTTTGACCTTTTTTCTTTGGCCTGCACTCGCGCAGCCAATAGATTCTGTTAGCATCGGCACCGAAGCCGCCGCCAAACCAATCGCCTTCAAAAATTCTCTTCTCGTCTGCTTTTCCAGACCTGTTCTCCTGCCATTTATTCAATTTCACTGCGGCTCATTTTTCGTCCAGGGCATCCCCGCGGTCTTGTTTGGTGATTCGCCATTGTAACAGCAGGATGGCGACAGCCAGTGTGAAACCGAAGGCAACATCGCCGGCGACAAACCATAAGAACCAGCCAAAGCCACCGCTCGCAAGGGCGGGAACACCGTAAATCACAAATCCGACAACAGCCATCAGCGACCAAAGGGCGACTAAACGGATAGCCCCGGCATAGCGACGTACATCGGCGGAGAATACCAACATCATTGCGCCTAATAGTACATAAAAAGCAGAGAGCAGTCTGGCCAGGTAAGACACAAGCACCTTAACCGGCGTCCCGGGTTCGGCAAGCTCTGTACCCCGGACAAGCCAGGAGTGCGGCATAAAAACTGCTACGATGGCAGGCAGAGTTACTATCCCAACGACTCGAAGCAGCAGCTTCAAGTAGCGTTCCGAGGTATTCATCTTAACTGCTTTCGGACTCACGGTTACTGATAAAATCCCTTTTATATTACATTGTGGTATGTAATCCTATTCCATAGACAGCAAAAGAGCAAGGCCAATCCTCAATAAGACATACTATACTGTGGCTTGACGATTGTTTTTCTCACCGGAATTCATACTTGGCACGACATGAATTTTCATAACCGGCACAACTTTTAACTGCTTCAACGCGGTTTTACAGCCGATATCTAAGGGGCAGATTGTGTAATCTATTGCAAATAGAAAACTTAACACGTATGATAGAGTGGCAAAGTTAACTTATACGGGGTCAAGTTATGGACAGCAATAGTCCCAAAATATCGATAGTTGTGCCACTGCTGAATGAGCAGGACAATATCGGTCCGCTCTATAAACAAATCACACAAAACCTGGCCGGTAAATACAACTACGAAACAATATTCATAGACGACGGCAGCAGCGATAACAGCTTCACGGTATTAAGCGAGCTGCAAAAGGCGGACAATAAAATCCGTGTCATCAGGTTCCGCAAAAATTTCGGTCAGACTGCTGCACTGGCCGCCGGTTTTGCCCACGCAAGAGGCAGCATCATCGTGGCAATTGACGCTGATTTGCAAAACGACCCGGCGGACATACCTGAAATGATTAAGAAACTCGACGAAGGATTCGATGTGGTAAGCGGCTGGAGAAAAAAAAGACACGACAACGCCATTACCAGGCTGATTCCTTCCAAAATCGCCAACTGGCTTATCGCTAAAATTACCCGGGTCAAACTGCACGACTTCGGCTGCACACTTAAAGCATACCGCAAGGAAGTCCTGGATGAAACGAAATTGTACGGCGAAATGCACCGCTTCATCCCCGCCCTGGCAAGCTGGAATGGAGCCAACATCTGTGAAATGGTAGTCAACCACAGGCCGAGAACCGCCGGCGCCGCTAAATACGGGCTCAGCCGAACATTGAAGGTCGTATTAGACCTTATTACCGTCAAGTTCCTCGGCTCATTTTCCACAAAGCCAATCTATATCTTCGGCGGACTCGGAATATTAAGCGGACTTGGAGCGGTAATCTCCGGCCTGGTCGTGCTCTATCAAAAATTCGTGAACGATTTTCCCATGAACAGAAATCCGCTGTTGTTTTTAACGGCACTGCTGATTACTACCACTATTCAGCTCATTCTGATGGGCCTTCTCGCCGAGCTTCTGGTCCGAACATATCACGAATCACAAAATCGCCCGACTTACGTCATCAAAGAGATTCTGGAATCGACAAGTGGTCGCAGCAAAGATACCGGAGACAAGAAATGAGCAAACCGGCTCCAAAGAGAAAGCTGCCGAAAAAACATACAAAACCACAAAAACGAGAATCCGCCCTCCTTGCTGCACTTCAAAACAACAACAAGTTGCTGGTCATTGCAATAATAGCACTCGTGGCAGCAATACCTTTCGTGCTCGGAAAATACTTCGAGTTCAATTCTCCCGGGCCCTTCGACAGCGGCGCGTATGTCTATTCAGCAAAACACATACTCGACGGGGCGGTGATTGGCATCGATGAAAAACCAAGCGCCCAACTGGGGACGCTGCTGGTCAATATGCTGGGAGTATGGCTCTTTGGCTTTAGCGAAACAGGCCCCAAGCTCATTCAGGGAATTTTACAGGCTGCCGCTTTGGTCCTCATGTTTATCGCCCTGCGAAAGCTCTTCGGCACACTACCTGCCGCAATCAGTGTCATAGTGGCTTCAAGTTATCTGTCGGCCCCCCTCATTGCAAAGTTCGGCAACGTCAAGGAACAATATATGATTGCCTTTATGGTGATGGCAATAAGCTGTTTTGTGCTCCGGCAGCTCGGCGGCCGATGGTGGTGGGCCGTTTTAACCGGCGCATTCATGAGTTGGGCGCCCCTCTTCAAGCCGACAGGAACATCCGCTATAGGGGCAATCGGTCTGTTTATCATCCTCCAGCCCCTCTTAAAGAACAGGACCTGGAAACAAACCGGCGCCGATATACTGCTTTTGCTGGCAGGCACCATGGCAGGAATCGGACCGCTGTATATGTGGATAATCATCTGGGACGTAAAGACAGGTCTGCCATATTCCTTTGTCTGGATAACACTGGCAAAGTTCCTGCCCGCTGCTCCGGACCCCGCGCAGCCTAAGCCGGCTGGAGACTATATCTCCGAAGCCCGAAAGCTCGTGACCTTTTCGCAACAATGGCCCATAGTACTACGGTACTACAGCCTGCTCATACTGCCCATTGCTCTGGCAGTCGGAGCGATTATTGCCAGAATGGTGCGGTTGATTCACAGGATCCTGTCAGCAGAAAAAGAGAACAAAAGAAACTACGACCGGTTCGTATTTCTTTTTGCTATCTGGTGGCTGTTGGATATGGCTTTTATATGGATTAGCCCGCGCTCCTATGAGCAGTACTATTTGCCTCTAAACGCCTCGGCAGCTATGCTCGGCGCATATTTGATTGCCACCTATACACACCTGCTCACAAACACTGCAAATAAGAACGCATGGAGAGTCGTTGGACTGGTAGGGCTTCTCGTAATGATTGCAATGGCGTGGCACATATTCTTCGGAATAGAAAAAAGCCCTCATTCAGGAGCGAGCTACGGTGAAAAACGTAGAGGGTACGCACAAAAGCTCAGCGAAATCAAACGAATCCGCCGGGATAAACTCAAAGGCCCGTGGGAAGTGGTGGGCGAATATATCCGCCTTCACTCGACTCCCGAGGATAAGATGTACGTCTGGGGCTGGTTCCCTGGAATCTACGTTCAAGCCCAGCGATTTAGCCCTTCTCCTAATGCGGTTATGATGCCTCGGCCGAAACCGCAGAGACTCAAAGAAATGATCACCAACCTGCTGGCCGACTTTGAGAAAGAACGGCCTAAATTTATCGTCGATTCCCGAAAACGCCACGTGCCGATGGAAAGACCACCTTATGAACTATGGCCGATTGTGCCGAAAGATTTTATCGGGATGAAAAAGGCCGGATTTTTGCCGCTAAACAAAATTGTAATCGAGGCGTACGATAAAAGCTGGAGCGATATGCTGCGCAAGACCTTTGACGAGGACGAGGCCCTGCGATTTGAGATGCTAAA
>CAYVIT010000069.1:0-11266 GCA_964451425.1 uncultured Pirellulales bacterium | reverse complement strand
ATATGCTGCGCAAGACCTTTGACGAGGACGAGGCCCTGCGATTTGAGATGCTAAAGCCGTTCAGGGATTTCGTTATGAACAACTACAGAATCGTTCGCATGTTCGGCCAGCATGTCCTGTTTGAGCTGAATACCCCCCCGGCAAATTAAGGGTTGTCATAGACGTGTCGAAATTAAAAATTCTAATGTTAAATCACGAGTTCCCGCCGGTCGGAGGCGGTGCAAGCCCCATTACCTTTGAACTGTCTAAACAACTTGTTCAGATGGGCAACCGGGTTGACGTGGTAACAATGCACTATCGCGACCTGCCCCGATTTGAAACAATAGATGGAGTAAACATATACAGAACGCCCGCGATTCGAAAAAGACCAAACATTTGCTATGCACACGAATTGGCAACGTATGTGCCGGGCGCTTTGATTAAAACTATCAGGCTGGCAAAAAAGGAAAAATATGATATTATTCACTGCCATTTTATTGTCCCCGGCGGTCCCCTCGCCTGGCTTATAAGCAAATTTACCCGCGTTCCTTTTATTATCACCTGTCACGGAACAGACGTGCCGGAACATAATCCTGACAGATTCGGGATGGTCCATAAGCTTATTAAACCTGCATGGCGATTTCTGGCCCGTAGCTGTCCTCTTCTGACTTCACCGAGCGGAACACTAAGAGAGAAAATACTTGAAAATTGCTCGGATGCAAAGGTGAAAGTAATTCCTAACGGAATTGATACAGACCAGTTCAAACCAGGGGAAAAAAACAAAAGTATCTTAATGTGCAGCCGGATTTTTCAGTTCAAAGGATTCCAATACGCCATCGAAGCCATAAAGAGTATGGAATTGGATTGGCAGGTAAATATCGTCGGTCAGGGCCCATATCTCTCTGAGCTAAAACGACTGGCAGAGGACTCTAAAACCCCTATTAAATTCTGGGGCTGGCTTGACAAAAGCCAACCAGATTTCTATGAACTGTTCAAAAAAAGTGCGATATTCATTTTCCCATCCGAAGCCGAGAACTTCCCCGCTGTGCTTCTCGAAGCAATGTCTGCCGGTATGGCGATAATTACCAGTACGGCCGGCGGCTGTCCCGAAGTAGTGGGAAAGGCCGGACTGCTCGTCGAACCGAGGGACACCGAGGGCATCCGCAAAATGCTGCTGAAGCTGATTGAATCAGACCAGCTTCGCCGGCAACTGGGAGAGGCTGCATTAGAACGGGCACAGCAGCAATTCAACTGGAAAAAAATAGCTGAACAGTACTTAAACTGCTACGATGAGGTTATAAGGACCTCTGGTGGAAATTAAGAACCATTTTCCGGCAAAGTCTAAAAGAAATTCCTTAATGCGCACATCCAAATAGGTCGGAGAGTAGATTTATTTCGAGCGAAAAAACTGCAAATCAAGACATCTTCTAAGCTGGTCGATGATAGAGCTGTGCTGACAGTGCAAACTCTACTCACTGAAGCATCAAATGTTTCAATTGACTCAGGCAGCTAAGGCGTTATATTCGTGACAGCGATAAGATTATTAGTCGATAAGGCCTTAAATTTATGAGTTCAGGCGATAATAAAGAGCGAATCAGCGTTTGTTTCACAATGCTTAAGGCATATCCGCTTTTTAACCCTGAGATAGAAACCATCTTCGGCGGAGCAGAAGTGGACCTCTATTGCATTGCAACCGAACTGGCCAAAGACCGCAATTACAAAATAAGCTTCATAGTCGCCGACTATGGACAGAAAAGGGCGGAGGTTAGAGAGTCGGTTACGCTGCTGCGAAGTGTGGATTTTAATAAGAATCTTGCAACGGCAAGCATACGTCTCTGGCGGGCACTGCGCACCGCCGACGCACAAATATACGTCAGGGAACTTTGCTCGGCGGTGACCACGGAGGTCGCCTTATTTTGCAGATGTTTCGGACGCAAATTCGTTTATCGCACCGCCAGCGCCGTAGAATGCGATGGGACGTACCTGCGAGAAAACTTTTTTCACGGAAAGGGATTCATCTGGTCCCTGAGACATGCAGACGCCGTACTTGCCCAGAACCAAACTGACGCAGAGAATCTTTCTGCAAGTACCGGGGTCTCTGTTCAGGTTATAAGGAACGCGCATCGGCTGCCGACATTAGATGAACCGGAAAAAGACACGATATTGTGGGTCGGCCGCAGTGCCGCCGTGAAACGTCCGCAGCTTTTCTTAAATTTAGCGAAACAAATGCCCCAACAGCGATTTACAATGATATGCCAGAGGGCGACCGATGACACACGATATGACGAACTTATCGCCAGGGCAAAACAAATCAAAAACCTGGAGTTTATACCGCGGGTCCCGTTTAATAAAACCCACGAGTATTTTCTGCGGGCAAAGGTCTTCGTAAATACAAGCAGCTACGAGGGATTCCCCAACACCTTCATCCAGGCATGCAAGTGCGCTGCACCTATTTTGTCCCTGAATGTTAATCCCGACGATTTTCTAAACAAACATAACTGCGGCATAAGCTGTAACGGCGACTGGCAGCGATTAGTCGATTCACTGAAGTTTCTGTTTGAAGATGAGCGTTATGTGCAAATGGGCAAAAACGGCAAAAAATACGCCGAAGAACATCACGATGTGACAAAGATTATACAGCAATACAAAGAACTTTTTGAAAAACTTGTTAAGCGCAAGACTCCTGTTGAAAAGTCCTTAGCGCCTTAATCTATGTACGACAGCAGCGTTACAGGCGAAAGGAACCACGCAACTATGACTGCCGAACAGGTTGAGCCTATTCGGGTTTGCTTTGTTATTTTGAGGGCTTATACTCTCTTTAATCCAGAGGCCAAAGGCGTCATTGGGGGGGCCGAAGTCGAATTCTATTATCTTGCAAAAGAACTGGCCAGGGACCCGAATTACCAGGTAAGCTGCATCGTCGCAGACTATGGACAGGAACAGATAGAAATCAGAGAGGGTGTCACGCTCATCAAGACACTGGGTTTCAACAAAAAACGAGTGTCGGCAACTTTCCGCCTCTGGAAGGCCCTGCGCACCGCTGATGCGCAAATATACGTCCGAAAATTTCCCTCTGCCGTGACAACCGAGGTTGCACTGTTTTGTAAACGATATGGACGCAGGTTCGTTTACCGCACCGCCAGCGCAGTGGAATGTGATGGAACGTTCATAAGAGAACACTTTTTCCGCGGCAAAGGATTCGTCTGGTCGCTGCGACAGGCGGACGCCGTGATTGCCCAGAATAAAACCGGCGCCAAAAATCTTACCGAAACCCTCGGCGTCTCCGCACAGGTAATAAAAAATCCCCATCAACTCCCGCCATTGGTGCAAAAAGAACGGGATACAATTTTGTGGGTAGGCCGCAGCGCCAAGGTAAAACGTACCAAACTGTTTCTGGAACTGGCTAAACAAATGCCCCAACAGCAGTTTACTATAATATGCCAGAAGGCAATCAAAGATACGGAATATGACAGCCTGGCAGCGAAGGCACAACAAATCACGAACCTGGAGTTTATACCGCGGGTTCCCTTTCGTAAAATCCGCGAGTATTTCCAGCGGGCCAGGATGCTCGTCAATACAAGCGACTATGAAGGATTTCCCAACACCTTTATCCAGGCGTGCAAGTGGGCCACACCAATCCTGTCATTAAACGTGAATCCGGACGGATTCCTCGACAAATATGAATGCGGTATGTGCGCAAACGGCGACTGGGAGCTTTTCGTGGATATGCTTAAACAAATGCTCAACCGTGAGACGGCACACAAGTTAGGTAATAACGCGAGAAAGTATGTTGAAGAATTTCACGACATTAACAAAATTATAAAAAAATATAAGACGTTGTTCATTCAAGTTGCTAAAGACAATACTGAACGCACTTAGAGCCGCAATCTCTTAAATTGAAAGCAAATATTCAAGGATACAGGATATGATTAACTGGCGCAAGTTCGTTTTACAAATTACGGCGGGAATTTTTAGACGAAAAATGTTTAGAAATTTTAAATTTCTTAAAATGATAGAGCACGAAACACCAGAGGCGCTAAATCAGCGGCAAGAAGAAAAATTGATACATCTTCTAACACACTCGTATAAGAATGTTCCTTACTATCACAAAATCTTGGATGAGGCTGGGGTTGTGAAGGATGGAAGAGTGTATTTGGAAAATTTTCAAAACATCCCCCTCCTCACTAAGAGTATAATTCGACGTGAGGGTGAAAATCTGTATTCGAAGGATTACAAAAAACGACATTGGTACCCAAATTCATCTGGTGGTTCAACTGGTGAGCCAGTCTTTTTTATCCAGGATTTAGACTACAAGGACTGGGTGTTTGCAGGTACATTTTTATACAATTCGTGGGGAGGCATGGATGTAGGTGAACCAGGATTGAAACTGTGGGGTTCCGAGCGTGATATCATGAAAGGCAGGGATAAATTATCTACAAAGCTGGATCAGTGGATATTCAATACCGGTTTCTTAAATGCGTACAGAATGTCACAAGAGGATATGCGCAAGCACATTAGTCGATGGAACAAAATAAAACCCAAGCAGATCTTAGCATATACGGATTCAATGTACAAGTTAAGCCGATTTGTGGAAACCGAGCATATTAGTGTATATTCTCCAGAGAGTATTATTTGTACTACTGCCAATTTACTACCGGAAGCACGCGAGCATATTGAGCGAACATTCAGGTGTAAAGTATTCAATCAGTACGGTTCCAGAGAAGTAGGTTTTATCGCCTCTGAGTGTCAGGCTCAGGAAGGACTGCATGTTTTTACAACCCATCAAAAACTTGAGATTCTTGACTCTAAAGGCCAGTCGGTAAAAGGCGAAAATATGGGAGAGATAGTAATTACTAATCTGAATAATTATTCAATGCCTTTGATTCGCTACAGGATCGGTGATACAGGCTGTTTTTCGAACAAGCCTTGTTCCTGCGGAAGAGGGTTTCCTTTGTTGAAGGAGGTTTCTGGGAGGGTGTTCGCCCATTTTGTGAAGAAGGACGGCTCTGTAATACATTCGCAGTTTTTTGTAGCACTACTCTTCTTTAAGCCATGGATTCGAGAGTTCAAAATTGTCCAAAAAGATTATAACCTAATCGAAATCTTGATTGCTCTTGAAAATGAGGTAGATGAACACGATATAGATGTCATAACAAGCAAGATAAGGCACGTTATGGGCGAGGACTGTAAGGTTGTACTTAAATTTGTCGATGAAGTTCCACCAACTGCAAGCGGTAAATATCTCTACACAATAAGCGAGGTAGGTTAGTTCATCTGCCGGCAAGAGACTTAAATATCTCCGCCAGCTCGCGCGCGATGATGTCGGCGTTGTAAAACTGCTCCACCACTTTGCGGCCCTCAAGACCTGATTTCACCTGGAGCGGCCGGTCCTTATAAAGCGACACCAAAGCATCATACCATTGGTCGGGTGAGCTGGCCGCCAGGCCGATATCACCCTTATCCAAAACTTCCCGGTTCATCCCCACAGGTGAAACAATCACAGGCAGCCCCACCCCCATGTACTGCAGCATCTTGAAAGCGCATTTGCCCCGCGACCATTTGTCGTCGGCCAGCGGCATAATACCCACAGACATCGAATGCAGAACACTAACCTCTTCTTCTACACTCCAGCGAACAAATCGCACCTTCTCCGCAGGCAGCAAGCTGTATTCCCACGGACGGTCTGCTGTCAGAATCAGTTCCGCCCGGTCATATTCCTGGATAAAACGATTCAGCACCGGCTCGATACTGTCGAGGTATTTAAAATTGCTGGATGAACCCGTCCACCCGATGACAAATTTCCCCCCCTGTTCATTTGCCGACTCGGGACGCAGCGTATACCTGTCCAAATCAATCGCTGTAGGTACAACATAAACCTTCTTACAATATCTGCCGAAGTACTCAGCCAGATAAGAATTCCCCGCTGTCACCGCATCCATAGCACGCGCTATATCAGGCATAGTGAACCGCCCGAACGGCCGGTGAAGCCATACCGCATCATCAACATCCAATATACGAGGCCGTTTCAGCAGTCGCTCAAAAGTCTCATAGCCTACTGCAAATTCCCGTCCGAGCCAGACCACATCGGCTTCGCGAGATCTAAACAGCGAAGAAATCCGATTCATCGCCTTGAAGGGTCCCGGAAAATAGTAAGTCTTGTCCGAAAACGGCATAAGCTCTTTAACAACCACACCATGCTCAGCAAGCCGTTGTATATACTGCCTGATTCGAAAGCGGGGAGCAGGTTTGTTAAACCCGGTGGTTAACGCCGCCAAAGTGATTGGTTCCGCAGGTTTCTTGCCATGATTCATTACGTATATCTCAAACAGCCTAAGAATTTATTCCATTTGACCCTGTTATCACCGGCAATTCATTCATCCTTCGTAAATACTACCTCGATACCACAGCATGGAAATATATAGCAAAAATCTTCCTCGTACCACTCCTGGAAAAAGCGGCTCAGGTTGAAAACCGCCCCCACAATCTTTTTGATAATTCTTCCGAAGAAAAACGGCGAATCAAACACAAGTTTCAGCGACAAAATTCTTATCTTCGTATCGAAATAATAATCCGGCACCTTTCGCTTTAACTGGTATTTTGACTCGACAAAATAATAGAAACTGTAAAGCCCGAAAAACCTCTTGTGCGTAGGGTCCGAATAATAGTAAGGATTTGAAAAATGAGGAACATAAGCAAATACCTTCCCCCCCTTCTTGAGTACCCGTACAATCTCGCTCATCAACCCTTCAAAATTCTCCACGTGCTCGAAAAAGCTGCGGACATAAATCTCGTCAACACATCCATCCGGCAGGAAATCAAGCCCCTCCTCAACGTCGGCAACTATATCCACCTCCGGCAAATCTATCCTGTCAACGCCGATTGCACCCGCCCTTTTCCGCCTGCCGCAGCCAAGCTCTAACACAACAGGCTTGTCACCGCTCAAAATCCGATTCAAATCTATCTTTATCACAGGCTCCATAAGTTATCCCACTTAAAAATAACAATCCTGTTTTCAGAAAAATAACGCGGTTTCATAACCATCTCATGCCTACACGTTATATCACTGTTTCAAAAAAACCTTTTTGTAAACCTTATACACCAGCTTTAAAATAAAACCTTTTCCTATAAAATAAAAATAGATTATCCAAAAAACTAACGGCAACGACAACTTCCCCTTATTAATCCTTTCTCTTAAAATCCCCCGGGAAAGTTTACAGCAGTAACCGGCGTACTTTCTTAATAATAATCTTTTATTTCTTCGGAAAATAACCGTCTCAAGTTTATGCATAAAAAACCAGTTGCTCTTCAGGCAGTGACGATACAGCCTCAATAAACGTTTCGTCACCCACGGACACGAATCGGATTCATTAAGATTAACCTTGCTCCACCCCTCAAAAGAATCCGGGGGAATATAGCCTAATTCCTCATATCGTGGAAATAATTGAACGCCCGGATAAGGCGTAAACAAAAAAAGAAGGTAATAATCGCCCTCTAAAAAATTGTCGCTGAACTCCGCAATTGTCTTCATGGTTTCAATTAGCTCTGTTTTGTGTTCTTTCTCTAAGCGCTCCTGCTGCAAATCGTATGGAAATCCAAACATAAAAGAAAAACCAATACTAATATTATTCTCATGCAGCAGCTTTACCGTTTTCAGGTTATCTTCAACAGTAGCGGCTTTTTGAATGCACTCCAGGGCTGGTTGGTATCCGGATTCTACTCCCAATAATATATTGGCTACACCGGCCTTATTCATTATGCTAAAAGTTTCCGAATTGTATCTGGCCAGCCCGAACGCATCACCATTGCATGTCAGCCATTCGAAATTTAATTCTTTTTCAATAACTCCCTCACAGATTTTCCTGGTCCTTTTCTCGTTCACGAACAAATTAGAGTCATAAAATCTAACCGAATCATAATTATATGTTTGTTTTAACTTCTCAAGGTCCGAAAGGACTCTTTCCGCCGATAACGCATTCCATCTTCTTTTGTATATGACATAATCGGCACAGAAACCGCACCGGTGAGGGCACCCGCGGCTTGATATATAATGCAAGATCCGCTTGCCACTTTTCCTAAAAAATTCTTCGACATCATAAAGATGATAAGGCAGGGGCGGCAGGTCACTCAAGTTCGGTATCGGTCTGCTGGCGGTATTTACCACCTCGCCATCCTTCTTAAAAGAAATCCCCTGAATATCTTCATAGCTTTGTTTATTCACCAGCCGTTCGATAAGCTCAGAAAACGTTATCTCTCCGTACCCCCGGACAACGATATCCACGAACTCATTTCGTAAAGTTTGCTCGGGGCAGGCGGTTGGGTGGTAACCGCCCCAGATAATGGGCATATCCGGCTTTTCCGCCCTGATCATTTCCGCTAATCTCAGACCATGGGAAATCTGTATACCCGTCATACAGGAAATACCCAGACAAATAGCGTTATTTAAGTCCGGCCTAAATTGCTTATAAGCCCTGTCCGGCATTTCCTGGGTAATAGAGATATCATAATCCTCTTGTTTGAGCAGTAAACAAATACTCAGTAAATTCAAAGGTAAAGGGCGTAACCACTTCTCTTCATCTAATGTAGCTGGAGGATTATAAAGTAAAATGGCCGGCTTCATATTTTTTTCTCTGTTTATCCGGGATTTGTCTCTGATACCAGTGCTGCTTGACCTCTTACCCTTAACATAAACAAGTTTATGACCAACTGTATTATAAAATATAACATAGAAGAAATAACACCGCCTAAAATACCATATAGCGGAATTAGTGTCGCGTACAGAACAACCACGGCAACTATGGAAGTGATTCTACTAAGATTAATCTCCTTGTTCAATTTATACTTTATCATGAAATGAGTCGCTACTATATTCAAAAAACAAAAGGGTATAATAAAAACATAAAGCTGGGAAAAACCGACCACATCCGAATACTCCTCACCATAAAGCAAAAGAACCGGGTACTTAATAATCGGATATAATATAATGGGAATCAAGAAAGATAGCAGAAAAAATTTGTAAAAGTACCTGATAGTAATCTTTTTAGACTGGTATAAATTCGGTATTATCGCCTCCACGGTGCTCTGTATTATCCTGAAAAATACATCTATAAATTTCATCACCAGGCCGTAAATAGCAACCTCGCCAAACGGAAGTAACGCCCCTATCAAAACCACATCCACCCTGCCGAATATGACCGTGGATAGAATCACTATCGTTAATGCGAAGCTCTGTCTTTTCCATCCTTCGTCAACTTCATTATTTCTTAATGAGTTTAAGGCTTTGAAATGATACAGAATATTAAAACCGCTGTTGACCAGAAAATAGGCAATAAAAATAACAATAATATTCCTCGTAAACACAATCGATGCCGTCACTGCAACCAAACTGATGAAAAACTTTATCGAATTATAGTAGGCAAGTTTCCGAAACTCAGACTTGCCCTTCAAAAACAGAATCCAGTTCTGTAAGCCTTCCTCAAATGGAAAAAACAAGGCAACGGCAATCAGGCCTATTCCCAATATCCTCGCCTTAAACAGGGAAATGAAAATACCTGCTATCACCAATAATGGTATACCGAGCAGGCTCCACAAAAAACTAAATGTGGTGGCTTTACGATAAACACCATCATAGCCCTGGGCAGCAGTTCTGAATACGCAAATTCTAACGCCGGGAATCGAAATAATTGAAAACAGCCCAAATATCCCCAATATAAACAAATACTGACCGTACAGTTCCTTGCTGCCGAGTCTCGTTAATATAATAGAAACGGCCAAAGCAGATGCTGTAGTGATACCTTGATTTATATTTGACCAAAATATTTTGGATGTGTGTGGCTTGAACTCCTCTACAAATCTCTTGGCTTTGTTAATCATACGCCATCTTCACTTTTAAGAACAACCGTTTCGACTTCGTAGGATTTTGACTGTTGTACAACCTATATCTGTTCTTCGCTCAGGTCGCCGAAAATAAAAAGACCCCATAAGCCTATGGAGATACCTGCTTTAAGGCCCAATATAATCCAAGACATAGTCACTCTTTATTTACAACATATGCCGCCATTCCCAACTCTGCCCACACAATCACCTTCGTGGACAACCACTCCACCCAATTGAAAAACCTCACCGGCCACATGCTGTTTCTCATCTTATAAAAATCAGTAAGACTTAAAACATTATCGGTTGATACAAAATCAAAATTATTATTTCTTATAGTTCTCATGACCGACTTGTAATCATATATATTTACATGAAAGACCGGATTGAGATTTCTTGTCAATGTCGGCAAGTTATTCTTCAGGCGATTGACGTTCCTTTTTATATATATTGACCTATAGTCCATTACAGAAAAAACAAAGAGCCCGCCTTTCTTCAACAACTCTTTCACCAAATTAAGACTATTTTTTACATCTTGTAAATGTTCTAAAACAGAAAGCATCACAACTACATCGACCGGCCCAAAAGATTTCAGTTCATCGACATCTCCAACTATTCTTTGTCCACGTTCTGTAGCCAGCTCTGTTTTGTCACTGTCTAAATCATACCCCACGGCATTAACTCCATAACCCTGGACCGTATCTAAAAAATCTCCCCAGCCACATCCAAAATCAATTATCTTCAAATCTCCTAATTTCTCTTTTCCCAAAAGCTTCAGTGTTCGTAATATGTTCATCCAGATACGCGCTAATGATAATCTTTTGTCGATTAGCAGTATTCCGTCCTTGTTCTGTGCATGGTCAACAGAATCCAAATATATTTTACGCAGAGTATCATCATCCCATATATTCTCACAATAAACCATCCCGCAATTTCTGCACTTCGAATAGGTAAGAAACTCTTCTTTCCCCCTTACGGCATTCTTGAACTCTTCCAAATGATAAGTCGGATTTATTTCAGAAAGCAGTTCAGGAGTAAATCTCATAATAACCACAGCTTCAGACCGGTCACACACAGGACAACTGCGTTTGCTCATAATATTCCCTTCTACATCAAAATATCAGAATCCTTTGTAGCCTTAACAACGTACCCTTTTTTACTTCTTATATATAATCGTAACTGCCTGTTTAACAAAAAAATCCCATGAGTTAGTATATATATACTTCTATTATCGTCCGAAACTCCCTGAAAAAGGCTGAATCTTCCCTCAAAAGGCTACAAACCATAGAAATCCTCCAAAAAATGCTAAAAAAACGTCCGAAAAAATGAAAAAATCTTGTCTGAAAGCCATATCCCCTATATAATATTACTTGAAATTACTCGAGTGAGAGGCCCCCAAGACCTCGGAAATTCTGTT
>CAYVIT010000068.1:15150-17357 GCA_964451425.1 uncultured Pirellulales bacterium | reverse complement strand
ATTCATAGATTGAAAAATATCTCACCGACCGACCCGAATCTGAAAACCGATGTGCCGGTTGAGGGTGGTTCCGAGACTAAGACGAGGCTGATCAGCGCAAAAGAGCGTGCGGAAACAGACAGGTGGGTATCCATTACTGGAAGCGTTAAAAATGCAGGATGGTATTTGTTTGACCCTAACGCACCACTGAGGTTGAGTGAATTGGTAACGGCCGCTGGATACAACGCTGAAGAGGCAGGGACAACTTGTCTCGACATACAAAGGCAATTAGAGAAGGACGGTGAGACTGCACAAGTGCTTATGCATCGAAATTTGCAGGCGGTCTTGCTGGGTGTGGAATCTGCTCCCGTGCTCGAGCGCCACGATGCAGTGATGGTCTATAAGATTGAGCCGAGCCTCAAGAAAGACCGCAGGTTTGAGAGAAAATTTAGCTCCATTGTCGAGTTGGTAGTAAATTGCGGTAGGACTAAACGTGACATATTTGTTGATTTCGATTCAGGGAAACTCCTGTCGCTGCCGGACGACTTGGATACCCAGCCTAAAAACGTGATTGTGGATTGGATCAGAAAAAGCGGGGTAGACGCTTGGGGAAGGATGGCACCCGAGGTTATGGGCCTGGTTGGTTACGATATGGTTGCATTGGGCGTTGATAACCACTACTGGGACCTTGCGGCAGATACAGTTGCTGACCGCCTGGCGATAAAAAGCACCGATTCTCCCATTTTGGTCAGAGTTGAGGCCGGCCTACCAGCAACTTACCTGATTAAGACCCGTGAGCACGGTTTGGGCGTTTTGCAAATCCTCGGTTTCACCAAAAATCCTGAGCGTGTAAAAATCCGTTACAAGATGTTAGAAAAAGCACCAAGTGAAGAGACCGATGCGCAGTTAGAAGTTGAGCAAAGCAGCTCTGAGTCCGGAGGCGACAGGGTTGTTGTCGTTAGTGAGGGTAAGAGTACTGTGTACAGCTCGCTTAAAGAGGCGGTTGATGCTGCGCCAGCCGGTTCGGTTATACGCGTCGACGCTGGTGTTTACGGGACTGTGCCGGGTGAGGTTGAACTTGTGGATACTTATGCTGACGATCCACGAGCTGCGGTTTCTTCCATCGTAAAACAACTTAAGTCTGTGAAATACGTTCACAGCGGTAGGGGCTCTGCACATGTGGTAGAGGTCCGGTCCAGTTCTTCAAACCAGTCGAGCACCAGAACCGAAAGAATCCTTGATTTCAGATTCGAAGGCGACCTGTCACGCTCGGATGCATTTACTTCTGAAAAGGTCAAACGAGGAGATTTCGAATGTAGCTGGGCGATAGGCCCAATGAGTTCGGTGCGCTATAACTCATCATATGGAATCGCCACAGTTCAGGCTCGGCCTTTCGGCCAGTTCTACCGCAAATTGGGGTATGATTTCCACCCTGAAACATTCCCTCGTATGTATCAGAGCTCCATCGTAGAGCTTCTTGAGGGTGTGGTCAAGCAACCACAAGTTACTCTCAAAGTTACGCAGGAATCGAAAGATGTCGTACGCATCGTTAGTGAGCACAAGAACGAAACATCTGAAGAAAAGTTCATCATGCTGCTCATAAATGGCGCCGATGGCATGCGCCTGTCATCCTGGGAATTCACGGCAAAGGATTCAACAGAAGATGGTACCGAGGCAAGACGAAGCAGTCTCCAGCTCAAATGGAAAAAATACGCAGGTGTTTGGTATATCTCAGAGGCAATCTCAGAGGGGGCAGGGGTGCATGACGTCTTGCGCTCCGAAGGCAGGACTACCGTGACGATTCGCGAGTTTACACCCAACGTCGAAATAGAAGTCAAAGAGTTCACCCTCGATGGGCTTGACATAAGTCCCGGCGCAATGGTCAATGACTGGATATTGGACACGAGGTACAGGTATGCCGGTAGCAAAGGCGAATCGGCCGATAAGTTGAGAAAACTAAGCCGGGCCGCGCAGATGTATGCCAATGACTACGACAACAAGTTCCCCGACACTATGCAGCAGGTGAAGCAGTTTCTGGATGAGAAAGAATTAAAGTGGCTGTCGGAAAATGTCTGCTACCTCGGCAAAGGCAAAACAGTACTCGACCTTCCTGAGATTCCTTTGGCTTATGACAAGACAATATTAGAAGCCGAACAGGGCAAAGGCACGAATGTCCTGTTTGTAAGCGGTATTGTCTCGTTTAGAGTACGAGAGCAGCTCAAAAAGCT
>CAYVIT010000068.1:0-15050 GCA_964451425.1 uncultured Pirellulales bacterium | reverse complement strand
GCGCAAGTATGGTTTGATAATCCTGACCTAAATGCGCCCAAAATGAGACAAAGACCCGATGTACCGGTAGATGTTGAAGGGGCGGGCGAAAAAGTGTCACGCTTTATAGGTGCCGATTTGCCGGCATCTGTACAAAATGTAAAATTTCACACGGGCAGCTTTGCGGAATCGAGTAGGACTTTGGTAAGATTTGACATTCCACTTTCAGATTTGAAGAATCTGCTTGCAAAATCCGACCAACTTCCTGATTTTCCGGATTTGCATAAAAATCCGAAGATACAGAAGGATATGGTTGAAGTACACAAGCTTTTTAATATTGAGTGGTGGAGACCGAATGAATTAGAAAGTCCAAATTGTTCAGCATGGATAAAAAGCGAAAGAGCTAAAGGGACTCCAAAAGTCGGGGTTGTTAATATCTTAAATATTTGCTGCTCTCAGCTAAAGAATAATTTAATGCGTGTCTATATAGATTTCTTTTCACATGCTCATTAACCTTTTCAGGTCGTTGTATTGATTCCGCTGCCTATCCACTTCTGCTCCAGCATTTGCAGGGTACGTTTTGCCGGTTATCCGAATTTGTAGTGTTTTGTTACGGCTTCCTGGACGTTCCAGGTACACTCGAGGTCCTCGGGGAAAACCACCAGGTCGCCGGCACCGAAATTTACCGAATTAGTACCGTCTGAGACGGTCACCTTGCCTTCCAGCAGAAGGCACGTTTCTTTTTCCGTATAGGCCCAGTCGAACGTGCTGGATTCACATTTCCAGATTGGCCAGGCCTTGCAGGCCTCGGCCTCCTCATCGGACGGCTTTTTGACAATCACATCTTTTACCGTAGGCATCTTCCTTTTGCCTCCTTAGAATATAATTCAATTAGCCGATTCTATTATCTTCCCTCGTAATTATACCCGCAGCGGGAACTTTTTGTATACACAATATGAATTTTTCTTAAAAGTGTATATAAAATGCTTACCTGTTTATATTCATCCTGTTATCCTGTCTGTTTTGTTTTTTGGAAGTGATGGTGTTATGCAGCAAAATCAGTTGAAGAAATTCAGGGCCTGGTTTGGCGATTATGTGGCCGGCTTTTACGGTGATGATGAGTACATCAATGCCAATGTAAAGCTCAAAGAGAACCACACTCGGCGGACCTGTGAAGAGATGCTGTATTTAGCTAAAGAGTTGGGTTTGTCAGGCAGCCGAACACGAATAGCAGAGGCGATAGCCCTTTTTCACGACATCGGTCGCTTCGAGCAGTTTGTTAAGTACCGGACATATAATGACCCCAGAAGCGTAAACCACTGCCTGTTGGGCCTGGAGGTTCTTCGACGAATAAAGGTGCTTGAGGATGTAGATGAGACGGAAAGGCAATTGATAGAAAAAGCGATTGAATATCATGGCTTAAGAGAGCTGCCGCCGGATTTGGATGGTGATTGTCTGCTGTTTTCAAAACTGATTCGTGACGCCGATAAGATAGATGTGCTCTATGTGGTTACGGATTACTACAGGCAGTACGCCGAGAATCCGGATGGCTTTAAGCTGGAGCTCGAACTTCCCGAAGTGCCGGAGTATTCGAAAAAAGTGATTGAGGAACTTCTGCTTGGCCGGCAGATAGATTATAACGATTTGCGAACGATGACTGATATGAGGCTTTGCCAGCTTGGATGGGTCTATGATGTGAATTTTGTGCCGACTCTGAAACGTATAAAGCAGCGCCGCTTTTTAGAGATACTGGTTGACTTTTTGCCGAAAAAAAAGGATATTGAAAGAGTCAAAGACAGAATACTGGAGTATGTTGATTTCAGGATTGGGCAGGAGACAAGTGAAAAGGACAAGTAAGATGAAGGAAGGTACTATTATGGACACCGTATTACAGACAAATATAGCGAGTATGGAGCCGAGCCGGGGCAAGGTTCGCGACATATACGATCTGGGTGATAAGCTGCTCATTGTGGCCACCGACAGGATTAGTGCTTTCGACGTGGTTATGGCCAACGGTATTCCCTATAAAGGGATTGTGCTGACGCAGATTTCGCGTTTCTGGTTCGATTTCCTAAGCAGCGATATCGAGCATCACCTGATAAGTGATGATATAGCGAGTTTTCCTGAGCCGTTTTGCAATCACGGCGAGCAGTTGGCCGGGCGGAGTATGCTGGTCAAAAAGTGCGAGGTCCTGCCGATAGAGTGCGTCGTGCGCGGCTATCTGGCCGGTTCGGGCTGGGTCGAATACAAGCAAAACCAGACAGTCTGCGGGCAGAAGTTGCCGGCTGGATTAAGGCAGTGCGAAAAGCTGCCCGAGCTTATTTTCACACCTGCCACCAAGGCTGAGAGGGGGACACACGATGAGAATATCAGTTTCGAGCGGTCCGTGGAAATTATCGGCGAAGAGTCGGCCGAATACGTGCGGGACAAAAGTATAGATATTTTCAAAAAGGCAAGCGCCTATGCCGAGAGCAGGGGCATCATCCTGTCCGACACGAAATTTGAATGGGGTGTTGTTGACGGAAAAATTATTCTCGTCGATGAGGTCTTGACGCCGGACTCTTCCCGCTTCTGGCCCGCCGATAAATATGAGGCCGGAAGGGACCAGGAGAGTTTCGACAAGCAGTTTGTTCGCAATTACCTCGAAAGCATAAATTTCGACAAATCCGGCGCCGGCGTCGAGCTGCCCGATGATATCAGGCAAAAGACAAGCGCTAAATACATCGAGGGCTACGAACGCCTGACCGGGAAAAAGTTCGAGTTCTTACAATAAGAATTGTCATCTGCCTTCGTGAGTAAGGGACGGGTTTTGCCAGATACAATATCCCCCTGATATCGACCGGCATATTTGGATTGAACGCTGTGATAAGATACATGACTACTTTGGCAGGGGGAAAAACGAGAGCCATCACCGTCTGGGTTCGTAAGGAATGAAAAAATCACTTCATAAGGAAAGCTCTCTTCTGGTATATGGTTTGTTGGTCATAGCAGCCATTGCGGCATTTTGGCCGGTCCTCAATTGCGATTTTGTCAGGTACGATGACGATAAATACGTGACTGAAAATCCAAATGTCACGCGCGGAATAACACGTGAATCGGCTGCCTGGGCCTTTACCTCTCCTCACTTCCATATGTGGCACCCGCTGACCTCGTTGAGTCACTTACTGGATTGTGAATTGTTTGGACTTGACCCGACCTGGCATCATTTGACCAGCCTGTTGTTTCACACCGCAAGTACTTTGCTGCTGTTTGGTATCTTAAAAAGGATGACTGCGGCCTTTTGGCCCTGCCTTTTTGTAGCTTTGGCTTTCGCTGTGTATCCTTTGAATGTCGAGTCGGTCGCGTGGATTGCCGAGCGCAAGAATGTTTTGAGCGGCTTTTTCTGGATGTTGACCATAGCGGCCTACATCCGATACGCAGAACGTCCGGGCCTCGGCTGGTTCCTGCTGCTTGTTTTGGTTTTTGCCCTGGCTACAATGACCAAGCCGATGGTGGTAACTTTACCGTTCGTGTTGGTTCTGCTGGACTATTGGCCGCTGGGACGCCTTCAATGGAAGCGTCTAAGTGAACAGGAAAATTTTTCCAAGCCTGGTCCGGAGCAGACAGGTTTTCAGCGGGCCTCAATCCGGCGTCTGCTTTTGGAAAAGACGCCTTTGTTTCTTCTTACCATAGGCTTGAGCGCGGTTACTTATATTGTTCAGCAAAGAGGCGGTGTTGTGTCGGATTTGGGCAACGTTCCTCTCAAATACCGTGCTGCAAACGCTCTCGTTTCTTACGTTACCTATATTGGAAAAATGATATGGCCCAGCCGACTGGCGGTATTTTATCCGCACCCGTTTGACAAACTGCCCTTGTGGCAGGTAGCAGCCTCGGCATTGTTACTAATAACTGTTTCGGTTGCTGTATTTTGGTTCGCTCGAAGTCGCAAATACCTAACTGTGGGCTGGCTCTGGTTCCTGGGAACTCTTGTGCCTGTTATTGGCCTGGTTCAGGTAGGGGCGCAGGCCAGGGCGGACCGCTATAGCTACCTGCCGTTTATAGGGCTGTTTATCATGATTGCCTGGGGCCTGCCGGATTTGTTGGCAAAGTGGCGGTACCGAAAAATCACGCTTTGGGCGGCGGCGCTGGCCGCTCTGTTGGCTTTGTCGGTATGTACACGCCTGCAACTGCGTCATTGGCGAAATAACAAGGCACTTTTTGAACACGCACTCAATGTCACCGGTGACAACTTTGTAATGAATAATAATTATGCCAACATTCTTGACAAAACAGGACAGGCCGAAAAGGCAATCGAACATTTCAACAAAGCACTTCGAATGAGGCCCAACTCTGCTGAGGTTCACAGCAATCTGGGCAATGCTCTTCGCAGGCTCAACAGAATTGATGAAGCAGTTATGCATTACGAAAAGGCGCTAAAACTGAAGCCGGACCTTGCGGAAGCACACTATAATCTGGCGATAAGTCTTGCCATGCAGGGAAAGACGGATGAAGCTATTGTCAAATATCTGGATGCGCTGCGGTTTCGACCGAATGATGTTGATACACTCAGCAATCTTGGATATGCTTTGGCTCAAAAGGGTAAATTTAATGAGGCTGTTGAGTATTATAAAAAGGCGCTTGGAGTAGAGCCGGAAAACATAATTGCCCACGGCCGATTGGGCCTGGCGCTGGCTAATATCGGCAAGATTGATGAGGCTTTGGAGCATTTTCGGATTGTGCTCGAATCTTCTCCTGATGATATAGAAATGCACTGCAACGTCGGTATTCTTTTGGAAAGGCAGGGCAAAATCGACGAGGCGGTAAAGGCATATCGACAGGCCCTGCAAATCAATCCTGAGTATACCAAGGCCCGGCAGCTTTTGAAAGCCGCCTTATCAAAGCAGGAAAACCGGTAAGGAGATTTGGGTGAGGCTTGAATAAAAGAATCGCAACATTTTGGTGGATGCAGCTATTAGCGCTTTCGGCGGTTCATTTTTTTATTGATATGTTCGCAGGTATGCTGCCCCCGCTCCTGCCGGCAATCAGAAGCGAATTTGTATTGAGTATTTCTTTGGGCGTTGTGCTTGTCATCGCGCTGAATATGACCAGTAACGGTGTGCAGGTATTGACCGGTCATATGCGGGCCCACAAAAGAGGGCCTTTGTTCCTGCACGTCGGGTTAATAGTAGGCGCCGGCATTTGCCTGGTTGGTGTACTGCCGAGGTCAGGGTATGCCTTTGTCCCTCTGTTTGTCCTGGCCATAGTCAGCGGCTGCGGCATAGCCGTTGTACATCCCGAAGCCCTGCGGGCCGTTCACCATCTCAGGCGAATTCCACCGGCGGTGAGCACGGCGGTTTTTATGGCGGGCGGCTTTCTGGGATATGCAAGCAGTGGAGTGGTCTCTACTGTTTTGGTGTCACGGTATGGTCTGCGCGGTTTGTATCCTCTGATTCTTTGTCCGGCTGTCGGCATTTTACTGGTCATATTCCTGAGAGTCCGCCTGGCGGTTGAGCCGGCAGGCAGAAATACAAATAGGCGGGATGGGTCTGAGAACAGATTACCTTTCTGGTTTATATTTGCGATGGCGATGCCCGCAGCGGTTTCTACAATCGTTCTGGCTTCACTGCTGCCCACCGTGCTCGATGAACTTGGTTTTGGGCTTACCTTCGGGGGATTCTCGGTAACAATGTTTGGTCTGGGAGGGGCGGCAGGCTCGTTTGTGTGGGCGGGTATCGCTCACAAAAAAGGTGAACTACCCTGTTCAGTCATTGCACTTTTTCTTGCGGTCCCGTTCCTGGCGGCTTACCTGATATTTATAGATAGCAAAATGGCTATATGGATGATATTTGGTACCGGCTTTTGTACAATCTCAGCTTATACATTGATGATTACCCTGGCCAGAGGCACCACGGGCCCGAACCTGGGAAGGCGAATGGGTTTTATGGTAGGTGGAACTTGGGCACTGGCAAATATTGTTTTTCTGGCCTTGCTTCCTGTCATAGAACATCTTGGTGCTGATGTCGTCCTGAAATTTACGCCTTTAGGTTATGTTCTTTCAGCCGCTTTCGGGCTTTTCATCATGCTCGAAGCCCCCGTGCCGGCCGTTGTAAAATGATAGTTTGCCCTGCATAAACGGCAAAAGGCATTTTTATTCCACCAAAAACGTGACCCGTTGTATTTTTCCGGGAAAACTTTTACACACAATCCACCTTGTGAGGTTATTATTAGGTGAATACTGAACATGTTCGGATGTATGGATGGGAACCCATTTTGCTTTTCTTTCGCAAAATGGGTTCCCGATGATTAGTTAAAGTGTAGGAAATGAAGCATTCAAAGCGAGCGGAAATCTTTAGACAGGTGAAGGCCGACTATATTGACTTCCTGTCCTCGGTGCTTTGGAAGCTAACAGGCGACCGGGAGCTTTTTACCGAGGCGATGCAATATGCTCTGATGGGAATGTGGCAGCACGTCGAGAAGCTCAACGGCAGGCAGGCCGGCTCTTACATCTACAGGATTGCCCTGACGGCAAACTCGAAGGCGTGGCGAAATCGAATCGGCAGAAACGGCCAAATCAACGAAAGCCACCTCGGCGTCGCAGAAGGCCCGGATGAAAATGCCAGCAACCGTGAATTGGCATCGAAGGTAAGGCAGGCGGTGGCCCAGCTTCCGGCCAAGCAGGCAAAGGCGATTGTGATGCGATATTTCCAGCAGCAGGGGTACCGGGACGTCGCCGAGAAATTGAACTGCAGCGAAGCCGGTGCAAGGTCTCACGTATCCAAGGCGATTGCGACTTTGAAAAGCAAGTTGGTGACTTTGAGGGATTAGGAGACATAAAATGAAGCCGGATAATATTGAAGAAATCCTGAACAGGTTAGGCACGGAAGATGTGCCTGCCGATGCACGCCAAATAGCCCGCGAAATGTCGGAAGATTTCGGCAAAACTTTGATGCAACCAAAACGATATATTCTCTTGGAGTATATTACGAAAAGCCGAATTACAAAACTGGCCGCGGCGGCAATGATAATTATTGCCGTTTTGATTGGCATCAGGACTTTTACTGGCGCAACTGCCTGGGCCCAAATAGTCCGGGCATTTAACGACGTTGAGAATGTCCATATTGTTGGACAGGTAACTGACCCGAACGGGGAAAAAACGATACGGGAAGAGTATTGGGTAAAAAGACCAAATTTTATAAGAGACGAAAATCCTGACATATCGATTATCGACAACGGCAAAGAAAGATTGACTATCGATAAGAAACAGCAGACCGCGCAGTTTGAGGATTCGACGCAGGGCTATTACCCTCAGGCGGATGCGATATTTGCTTACGCATCTTTGATACGTGGGCGGGACTTTGGATTGGATGCCGGTAAGAGAGCAAAAATAGAAAAACCAATACTTAAGAAACGGCCCTCCGAATGTACGGAAGAGATGCTCGTTTATGAGGGGCATTTTCCGCCGCTCGAAGGTGTTAAGTACGAAGCTGAGAGCTTTAAGATTTGGGTCGATTCAATGACGATGCTTGTGCAGCGATATGTCGCGGTACTCAGCGATGAGAACAATGCTGGAGTGGTAATCGAGTATGTCTTTGACTACGAACAGATTCCCGATGAGATGTTCTTACTGAACGTCCCCGAAGTATACCAGATACTGCCGAGAAAACTAAGGGCCGTCTTTAGCGGAACTGTCTTGGACCAGGCGTCCAAACCGGTCAGCGGCGCCGAAGTTTACATCACGGCCGGCTTTGCGAATCTGCACGGCACAACCGATGAAAACGGCAAATTCGAAATCAAAAGCGGGCCACAACGTCGGAAATTACAGTTTCCGATATTTGTCCGCGTTTTCCACCGGGATTGGCCCGATAAGGTCGCATGGACTATACTAACAGACCCGCAGGATAAAAAGGAGCTGGAAGGGGCATTCCCAACCTGCCCCGACCTCCAATTGAGTATTGACGAAAAGGCCGGCGGAATATTGAAATGCACCGGCGCAAAGGGGATTGTTGTCCGAATGGAACCGGCACTTCAGATAGCGGGTACGGTGATAGATGAGGCACAAAAACCAATCGCAGGCGCACGGATTTATGCCGACCGTGTGTGGTTAAAATATACCGACGGCACACCGATAGTGACCGGCCCCGTAGGAATGGGAGGACCGGACAATCAACATAATCCCAAGGCCGTCACCGATAGCCAGGGCAGGTATCTATTGAGTAATCTGCCGAGCTTTTGGAAGGGATTTACTCTTCAGCTTCAAGCCGGGGCAGCCGGATATGCTCAAAGCGGTAAGCAAATAAAAGTAGTTCAGTCGATGCTTCTAAAAGATGTCAATTTCCAGTTACTAAAGGCCGACTTCACAGTTAGAGGAAAAGTAACCAACAATTCCGGCGACCCGCTGGTGGGTTACTATGTTGGGTACTCTATCTTCAATGATTACACCACGCCGACTAAGACCGATAGCCGGGGAAGATTCCAGCTGCGAAATTGTCCCGCATCTCCAAATTTGAATATTAGAATCAATGGTTCTTTGAAACCTGGCGATTGGGATAGGGATGAAGCAAGTAAAGACAAAGAGTTTGTTTATTACCTGGACAAAATCCAGCCCGTGCAGTACGCCGAAGATAAGAAAGAATATTATGTGGAGTTTGTTCTGGATATACCCGACCGTCTGGTTGAGTTCGAGGTCAAAAACACCGATGGCCAACCTATTAAAGGTCTCGAGGTCAGACTTAAACATGTAGATATGGGGGCACAATGGATTACTCTCTTTGCCGCCAAAACCGATGAGATGGGCAAATGTGTCCTGCGTAACTTCCCGAGGATAAGAGAGCCGTTTTTGAGCGTCCAATGGCATTTTATAGGCCAGGCGCAAAGCGAGCAGGAGAAACAACAGCGGCAGGAACTAAGGAAATACAAGGCCGTGATCAAGCCCATAGAACTTCCCGGCGACGCGAAGAAATATAAGATTGAAGTAACCGTCCCCAGACTCGACGAGACCAAACAAGGCAGCGTGACAGTACATCAGGCCGAGGATTAAAAAATCCTTTGCACTCGCCCGTTTTGACCTGAACAACTAATCAGTAGCTATCTGCTGCGGTGCGGTGTACGCAATATAGCGTTTATGAAAAAAAGTTTTACAATCCCCACGCTTTTGCGAAGGCGCGGAAACTGCGGTCGAAAGTTTTCTCGACTTCGTCAGGGAAACAGCAGCCGGGCAGTTCCTTAATCGACAAGTGATATCTTAAACAATCACAGCATACCCCCTTTTTGTCGCAGCCCGGATATGTGCAATTGCAATTTCTAAGATTTTGCTCTTTTTTGCACTCCATATTCAAACGTCTCTTTCTTCAACAGAAACCATATATTACACGGATTTTAGTTTGTTTGCGGAAAACGTTAGGTCAGAAACTGTCATTGCGAGCGTAGTGAAGCAATCTCAAACTCAATGATGGATTTTGCTGTCTATTGTGCACGAGATTGCCACGGCCCTTCGGGCCTCGCAATGACATTTCGCAAAGTTTTCTACATAGCGATTTCAGTCCTTAATCGGCAGTTCGTAAAGATTTACACTCAACGGCGGCACACTCAACTTGCGGGAGATTTTAGAGCCTGTTTTTTCTTTAATTGTTACGTTCGGTTCTTTGCCCGGCTCATTATAGGCCATAGGGTCTGTGTGCGCGATTTGCCAGAGTCTTGCCTTGCCGGTTAGTTTGGCCCCTTTCAACTCCATCGGCAGTTCCAGTTCGTCCTCTGTGGGATTCACGATGCCGATGGTTAGTGATTTGCGGTCACTCGTCCAGGCCGCTGACACATCGAGCGGATAAGCGTCGCCGGTGATTGTCACCGGGATGGTCCCGAAGTGTTCACGGTAAAGTTTCAGTACCAGACCGGTCGTCTCAAAGGCCGCCGCCGTCTTGCTCGTTTTTATACAGCCGATGACGTTCACCGTCTGCGCGTAATTGGCCATAAAGACAATGTCGCTGTTGCGAATCATTTCGTGAAGGCCTGCGGCAATACCCAGAGCATCTCTGAGGAAATAACGCGTGCCGAGCTCGCCGAAGATGTGCTTTCCGTACCAGTAGTTCCATTCGTCGATGGCAATGCGGATGTCTTTGCCTTTGAGCGATTCAAATTTTTTGCGGTAATCGCGATGGGCCGTGACTATGCCCCGGACCGCATCGGGGGCCTGACGCACGTGCTCTATTACGGATTTCTTTGCACCCCTGTAGAAGTGCTCGCTGATAAGGTCCATATGTTCGGCGCAGTTCTTCATCATTCCCTCCGACCAGGAGCCGACGGCGCCGACGGCAATGAGTTTGACAGACGGGTCAACCTTACGCATCACCTTAGCGAAGACGTTGTGCTTACGGACGTATTGATTCAGTGGCATGTGGCCCAATTGCCAGCCGCCGTACATTTCGTTGCCGACACACCACCACTTGACATTGTAAGGTTGCCGATGACCGTTGGCGGCACGCCACTTGCCCATCGGCGTATCGGGCGGGCCGTTGGCGTACTCTACCTCCTCTACCGCCGAGCGGTCGTCGCCCAAGCCGGAGTTCACGGCAATCATAGGGTCGGCCCCAACTTCCCGACAAAACATAATGAACTCATCGAGGCCGAAATCGTTATGCTCGATGCCTTTCCAGGCGGGGTTTGTGCGAGGCGGACGTTTGTCCCTGTCCCCGATGCCGTTGCGCCAGTCGTAACCGCTCACGAAGTTCCCGCCCGGCCAGCGGTAAATCGGAGCGTTAAGTTCTTTCAGCAATTTCAGCGTATCGGCACGCATACCCTTGATATTGTCCGCCGGCATCAGCGATACTGTCCCGATACGCAAAGTCCCGCCGCCGTGAGCAATAATTTCCAGTTGCCCGTCATTCGTCGCGGCGCCTGATGTAAACCTCAGTGGTATCTTTGTGTACTTAGCGGTAGGCGCATCGAGGGAGATGCTTTGCCGGTCATTTTCGCCCGGACCCCATACCAGAGACACCTGAACTTTCGGAGAGCCGCTGCCGGTAATAATGATATACCCCGTATAGCCCTTGCCTTCAAGTAGTCCAAGTGCTTTCTGTCTGATACCGCTGGGTTCCCCTCCCCAGCCCGCTTTGACCTCAGGTGTGTGTTCGCCGACGAAGGAACCTTCTTTGACCATTGTCACCGAATCCGCCGGCCCGATGATTTGCCACGGCGAAGCACCTACTATAGCGAACGGATTATCTTTTGAGACGCCGCTCGTGCCGCGATAGGGGTCGTAATTTGCCGTGATAGGGAAATAGAACTTGCGGTCTTCGAGCATCTCCGCCCAGATACCGCCGTAAATGCACCGCCCGAGGTGTTCGATAAACTGCCCGTAGATATATTTGGAAATTGGCTCACCTGTTTTACTTGCATCGATTGTCACGGACAGCTTCGTTGTTTTAGTAGAGAGCAGCTCCAGGCGCACATCGTCGTACCACGCCTTGCCCGTGGACAATCCCCAGCCCCCGAACAGGCAGTTGATTTCCACGTTGGCTCGCTCTCCCGTATCAAACACGACCTCGACCCGTGTCCAGTCCTTTGTCCCCGTCACCGCTCGTGTTTGCGATGGCTGAATGTTGTGCAGATTCAACAGCGCTCCCTTGCCGGAACCGGCCTCAACGTTTTCCGTTTTAATCCAGCCGGTCAGCTTATATTTCGACCGCGGCTTGACCGGAACAGACATCAGCCATCCGATATCGGCCCCGCCTTCCGACGATAGGCAAACGGCCCGTTTTCCTGTTCGGCCGCCTTCAACATAATTGAACTCACCTCTTCCGTTATATGTGTGTGTTTCCCAACCGGCAGGCTTATCATTGACTGCTTTTTCAAATGAGGGATTTTCTATCAGATTGCCTGATTGAGCGGACCTGTCACCGGATGAGGCTCTGACGGCTTCGCAGGACGTAATAGCAGGTATCGCAAAAATCAGAATGCCGATACAAACAAACCAAACTCTGCTCATCTTAAATCTTCTTTCCATTTCCGTTCTCCTTAAAGGGACAACAATACTAAAAAACGCATCAAATCAACTTTGATTTACAGGACAAAACGAACAAATCACGTATTAAACTTTCCTCCGCAAAGCCGCAATTTTTTATTTTATTGTTAAAGGCATATTGTAAGCCAAATCATGGGAAATGCAACCCAATAATATCTTTATCGTTCAGGAGTGGGATGTTCAGTCCGACCTTCGAGACTAAATCGGGTCCGGTTATCCGAAATGCAGCTCAATAATATCTTTATCATTAAGGACGTGATTGCGCTGGGCGTTTTGACCGTCATAAACATCCGTGCCCCATATTCGTGCGAAATTTAACTTGCCTGCTAATTCGCGGTGGATGGCTGTGGCCAGGTCCATAACAGTTGACCCGGCCGGCAGCGTGAATGGGTCGCTCATGTCCGCAGGCTTGCCCGGCGGCTTGGCGTAAATGCGTATGATACCTAACAAGCTAAAAAAGGTCGCAGAGAGTTTCTCAAGGCCCGCGCCGGTTGTATTGGAAATCTCCACGAACTCAAATGGATATTTGCACGATTGTTTCAGCTTGTCAACGGCGCCGGCAGCAGCAATGTCGCTTTTGGTGCAAATACAAAAGGCCTTTTTAGCAAGAGCATTGCCGTGTTCGTCCACCGCAGGAGCCTCGGCGTCGATGAGCAGCTTCCTGGATTCCAGAAAGTCCAGGCAGATGCCTAACTGCTCCTCGACATCGGCCGAAAGGTCAATAACGATGCCGATTACATCACAGTTGCGATATGTCCCCACCTGGCCCGGGCTGATAAAATCAGCAGTAATTGGCGGCATATCGACCAGCTCGATGGGGACATCCTCGAACAACACCATCCCGGGAACAGGCGCAGTCGTTGTGAAGGGAAAATCGGCCACGTTTGCTTTTGCATTCGTCAGCGCCGCAACGATGGAGCTTTTGCCGCTGTTCGGCGTCCCTATTAGAGCGATCTGCCCTGCCCCGCTTCGAGGCACGTGGAATATATCAACGTGTGTGCCGTGACCTTTTTTGGCCGGGGCTTCTTTTAGTTTGCTTAGCTTGCGCCGCAGGTCCGCCTTGAGATGGTCCGTGCCTTTGTGCTTGGGCATCACGCTGAGCATCTGCTCAAGCGCGAGGATTTTCTCATCGGTGGTCGTCGCCTCGCGAAACCACCTCTCAGCCTTAAAATATTCCGGTGTCAGGTTAGCAGGCATCGGCTTTTGCCTTATTCAGCGACTTTTTCCGCAACGAGGTCACCAACTTCGCTCGTTGAGTAACCCATTTGCCCGGCCTGAAGACTCTTTATCTTGTTGGCGGTTACGAACATGACAGCTTTTTCGACCGCCTCTGCCGCCTTTTCTTCCCCCAGCGTTTCGAGCATCATTTGTCCTGCACAAATAGCCGCTAAGGGATTAATAATCCCTTTGCCCGTATATTTCGGTGCGCTGCCGCCTATCGGCTCGAACATACTGACCCCTTCGGGGTTGATATTGCCGCCTGCCGCAATCCCCATTCCGCCCTGTACCATTGCACCGAGGTCCGTGATGATGTCCCCGAACATGTTGCCGGTGACAATAACGTCGAACCACTCGGGATTTTTCACCATCCACATACACGTTGCGTCAACGTGATAGTATTCCCTTTCGATGTCGGGGTATTCGGCTTTGCCCATTTCGTGGAAGGCGCGTTCCCACAAACCGTAAATATAGGTCAGTACGTTCGTCTTGCCGCACAGAGCAAGCGTATTTTTATCACCTTTGCCGCGTGCCTTTTTACCGTGCTTGCGTGCGTATTCAAATGCGTATTTCAGGCACCGGTCTACCTGAAAGCGATTATAAACCGCGGACTGTACAGCTACTTCGTTGGGCGTCCCTTTCATTGAAAAGCCGCCCGTGCCCGTATAGAGGTCGCCGGTATTCTCACGAACGACAACGAAGTCTATATCTTCCGGCCCTTTGTCCTTTAACGGGGTCTCCACGCCCGGGTAAAGCTTCACCGGCCGAAGGTTGATATACTGGTCCAATGCAAACCGGGCCTTTAACAGAATCCCTTTCTCAAGAATCCCCGGCGCCACTTCCGGATGCCCGATTGCGCCGAGTAGAATGGTATCGAATGCGCGCAGCTCTTCAATAGCGCTGTCGGGCAGCGTTTCGCCGGTCCTTTTATATCTTTCGCCGCCGAAGTCAAACTCGGTCAAATCAACCTTGAAATTGAACTTGTCCGCAGCCGTCTTTAATACCTTAACCGCTTCAGCCGTTACTTCCGGCCCCGTCCCGTCGCCGGGTATCACTGCAATCTTGTACACGTCTGTTTTCCTTTCCTTTTTTGTGTAACCCCCAGGTTTACCTTGGGAGTCGTTTAGCCGTCGCCGGCACGGCGACGTAAGATTGTCATTACGAGCAAACCGCAGGTTCGCGCGGCAATCTCGTATTTACCCCTGCGTTTTACGCGGGCTTTGTTCTAAGGATATACGTTCCAGGCCTCGAGAATACACCACCCCTTACCTGTCTTGCCCAGCGCCCCGGAAAAGGACCAACCCACCCGGCAGGCATCGCTGATGTTCCGGGAGACAGGAACTATGATATTTTCATCTCCTGAAAAAGCGGATAGGTGCAGCTTGCCTGGCTCTACAGCTTCGATGGTAAAATAGTCCTCGACCACTTCGTCACAATCAACGGCGGTACATTCAGCATAATCGGCAAGCATCCAGGCTAATTCTTCCGTGGCGGGCAATTCCTTGGCGGCAGTAGCGCCGCAGCTCACAACCTCAGCGGCGTTTTCCGACTCAATATATCCCTTTTCCTTGAGCCATTTGCCCAGCTTCTTGATAACCGTACCTGCCGCCTGTTTCATCTCCTTGCCGCACATAACCTTGCGAATCATAAAGTAATTCAGGAACTCACGCACACTGCCGGGGATTTTTTCCGGGCCGAATACCTGGCAAAACTCCCGATGCTCATCACCCTCGGCTTCATAAAGCCGGTCGAATAACGCCGCCTCTTGCTTATTAAGACTCTGATGACCATACCCATCAAGGCACGACTGAAACAAATCGATGATGTCTTCGTACTTACGCATGGTTGAAGGCTTCAG
>CAYVIT010000067.1:0-17462 GCA_964451425.1 uncultured Pirellulales bacterium | reverse complement strand
AAGGAGTAAGAAGCAAGGAGTAAGAAGCAAGGAGTAAGAAGTAAGGAGTAAGAAGCAAGGAGTAAGAAGTAAGGAGTAAGAATTTAGCCCGGTTAGAAAGCAAAGAATCGCCTTCGGCGAGTTGTCAGTTGTCAGGGGTGCGTAACAACATAAAACAACAAGAAACCACTTGCAGTGCAAGGGGCTAACAAAAAAGAAAATAACCCCGCCACAGGTGGCGGGGCTAAACGGGACCTCGATTACAGGTGGCGGAAACAAAAGTGGCCCCGGCCACAGGTGCCGGGGCTAAACGGTATGGAAAACCCTGGCAAAGCCAGGGTCTGTTTTTAATTGACCCCCAAATAAATTTGGGGGCTAAATATACAAATACCCCGCCAACAGGTGACGGGGAAATAAATGATTAAGGATGATTGATAATTGATAATTTAAGGATGAGATTCTTCACTTCGCTTCTCTGCGTTCAGAATGACGATGTGGGAAGTTGCAGTATGCGAATTGGCCGTGGAATTTGCGGGCGGCGGCATCATAAGCCTTTGCGGCGGCGAATTTGTTTTTGAAGTAGCCGAGGTGGATTCTTTTGCGGTTGCAAACGATGGCGGCCCGCCAGAAGCGTTTTTGCCTGTCGAAGTATACACCTTTGTATCCTGAGATTGGGTTTCGCTTCTTCGAGTTCCAAGCGTTCTGAGCAACAGTGGCGAGGCGAAGGTTGGCCCTGCGATTGTCGAGGCCGTCGCCGTTGATGTGGTCAATTACTCGTATGTCGGATGTCGTATTTCGTATGTCGTGGAGAACGCAACTTTTAGAAAGACCCATGATTTGACGATGCATTAAAATGCGCGAGTATCTGCCGTTGGGCAGGCGGATGGAGCGTTCGGCGTAGAGGACGTTTTTTCCTTTTGTTCTGCAGAGCCGCCATTTGTATCTGGCAAAGCGGAGATAGTCGGCGGGGTCGACAATGGCGAATTTACCCTGGGTTAACGGGATTTTGCGGAAAGAGCAGCCGAAGCGTAGACGACGATACCATAGAATTGGAAGAACTACCCAGCGTTCAAGCCAAATGGGGACTTTGATTTTGAAGGTGTACTCGATAATTTCCGCCGAAAGGAAGAAGAATTTCACATTTCACATTTCAAATTTCAAATTGTACTCCCCCTCTATAAATGCCCGAATGTTCACGTTTGATGCGAAAAAAGTGCGCTTTTTGACAGGATTAACAGGATTAAGTTGATACCAGAAAAGGACTTAAATTTTTTTATTTTTTTTGGATTTTGTTCGGCGCCATGTTCAGATTTGATTGAAAAAACACGGACTACACAGACTTTTTACCACGGACTACACTGATTTCGCAGACCTACTTGGAAAGTAGACAAGGATCATTAGCCACGAAGACATCCGCCTTCGCTGTTCTACTTCGCCGGAGGCTATGTAGAAACCAGCTTCGGCGGACAGGCGATGCGGGCATCCGGCTTTGGCGAAAAGATGTGTGTTGCTAAAAGCGGTTTTTTCCCTCAAGGCAAGTATTGAGAACGTAAAAATTTTTTAGAAATACCTTGCGAAATCTTTTGTTTCCGTTAGTTTTTGATTTGTATGAGAAGTGATGTTTCGGCCGGGTCGCGTGGTGTGAATGACAATTGATTTTTTCCTAAGATGTAGAAAACAAGTGGAGGTATATACTATGTTAGCAATCCTGGAAAATCAAACACCGATAGTTAAATTCCTCGGTGCTCTGGTCATTGCAGTCGGGTCGGTTTTAGTGGCCAACTACATATTGTTCCTGATCCTTAGGCGTATCAGCAAGAAGAGCCCGCTGATACCGGATGGTTCAGTGAACAGGCACTGCCGGGGGGTTGTGCGTATGATATTGCTGCTTATTGCCGTCCGTTTTATTGTTCCGTTCCTTGAAACATTAGGTGTCGATGAAAAATACGTCGAAACATTGCTGCACATCATCGGGCTGCTGCTTATAGGTTCGGTATCGTGGTTTGTTATTAGGCTGACGGATGTTCTGGAGGACGTGATTGTCAGCCTGTTCGACGTTGACGCGAGGGACAACCTGAGAGCGCGTAAGATACATACGCAGTTGAGGGTGCTGCGTCGAATTGTGATTGTCATCGTCGGTATTTTGGCGCTGGGGACAATGCTGATGACGTTTGGGAAAATTCGTCAGCTTGGAACGACGATTTTGGCGTCGGCAGGGATTGTCGGCATCGTTGTCGGAATGGCGGCGCAGCGGACGATAGGGACATTTATAGCGGGACTTCAGATTGCGTTTACTCAGCCGATTCGGGTGGATGATGTCGTTATTGTTGAAAACGAATGGGGGCGAATCGAGGAGATAACGCTGACCTATGTTGTTGTGAGGATATGGGATTTGAGACGGTTGATTGTTCCGATTACATATTTTATCGAAAAGCCTTTCCAGAACTGGACTCGCACAACGGCTGACATACTCGGTTCGGTATTCCTCTATGTTGACTATATGGTTCCGGTGGAAGCGATACGAGAAGAGCTTCAGCGGATATTAGACAAATCGCAACACTGGGACCGGAAGGTATGTGTGCTGCAGGTCACCAATACGTCGGAGCATACGATTGAGCTGCGGGCGCTTATGAGTGCGGCGGATGCTTCAACGGCCTGGACGCTGCGTTGTGAGGTCAGAGAGAAACTGGTCAGCTTCATCCAAGAGAAATATCCTGATGCGCTGCCAAGGGTCAGGGCCGAGCTTGAGAAAGTTCAGGACTGATAGAGGAAATACAGTTTGGAGCTCCACATTTCAAATTTAGCGGCGAGGCTTGCAAAAGGCGAGATTCTATCTTATCATAAACGTATGGTCAAAACGGAAACATTGAAAATCAAGACAAAAGGTAACTGCGATGTCGTCAATATAACCGAACAGGTCGGGGCGGCAGTGGCGAAATCAGGTATCAGTAATGCGACCGTAACAGTTTTTAACGTCGGCTCAACGGCAGGTATAACGACGACGGAATATGAGCCGGGATTAGTGAATTACGATATCAAGGCGGCGTTTGAGAAAATCGCGCCCGAAAATGGGCGTTATGAGCACGAGGAGACGTGGCACGATGATAACGGTCATTCGCATGTACGGGCATCGCTGCTGGGGCCGAGTTTGAGCGTGCCGGTGGTCGACGGGCAATTGACGTTAGGGACGTGGCAGCAAATTATATTAGTAGATTTCGATACCAGGGCAAGAACGAGGACGGTCATCTGCCAGATAAACGGCGAGTAAGTAATTGACTATCGGCTATTTACGGTTTATTATTGAAGAAGGCAGGTGTTTTGCACGAATAGTAAATCATAAACACTCATCGTTTTTTGGAGTACTAATTATGTGTGCCCGAGTGAACAAAACAATTGGTGTTATGGCCGTGCTGTTAGTGGTTTGTTTTTCGGGCGGTTGTGAGAGCAGCGCGGGGCCGCTTGGGCCCAAGGTGGATTTGGGTGTAACAATAGGTTCTCTGGTTAAGGTTGTGACTCCCGGGTTGATAGCCGTGGAAGGTTACAGTATAGTCGGCGGATTGCGGGGAACAGGTTCGGGCGAATGTCCTACCCGTGTCCGGAGATACCTCGAACAGTATATACTGAAGCAGCTTCCTGAGCCGAGGATGGATGTCGATGGTTTTATCAACAGCAGCGATACGGCAGTAGTGCGTGTATACGGAGTAATGCCGACGGCAGTTACTGAAAGCCGAGACTTCGATGTGACGGTATCGGCTCTACCGGGTACACAGACGACATCTCTTGAAGGCGGTTGGCTTTATAGTGCCGAGCTTAAGCAATTAGGAAGATTCAGGATAGCTACCCGGATTTTGGGTGTCGCGGAAGGGGCAGTTTTTATAGATACACTCGAAAGCATCCGGGCTGATAAAAGGGTCGGGTATGTGGTTGGCGGCGGGACAGTGCTTGGTGAGTACCCGATAAACCTGGTACTTCGGAAGCCGGATTTCAAATTTGCCAACGCCATTCGTAATCGTTTGAACGGTCGATTCGGGCCCGATACTGCCAAGGCAATGACACGCGGCCGAATTGAATTGAGGGTTCCGGCTAAATATGGAAAACAACAACAGCGTTTCATCTCGATGGCCAAAGCAATGTACCTTTTAGAGACGCCGGAGGTTACCAAAGAGAGAATAAAGAGCCTTGTTGGAATGCTTGCAGTTTCGGATGACGATGGCTTAAGTGAAATTGCCCTCGAGGCGATAGGCAATGAAAGCCTTGGTAAGCTGTCGGCCCTGTTGAATTCAGGGTATGAGCAGGTGCGTCTTCGAGCGGCAAGATGTATGCTGAATTTAGGCAGTGACGCGGGACTGGAGACTCTGCGGACGATAGCAATGGACAAGAATTCTGCTCTTCGAGTCGAGGCGTTGGAGGCACTTACGGCGGGGGCGAAGCGGAATGATGCGGCAGCGACAGGACGGCGATTACTTCAGGATGAGAATTTTGAGATTAGACTTGCTGCGTACGAGCAAATGCGGCAGATAGATGATATTACCGTAATGCGAAGACCGGTCGCTCGCAGTTTTTATCTGGACCAAATCTCTCAAACACAATACAAGTCGATTTATGTATCCCGCAGCGGTGAGCCGCGAATTGTTATATTCGGCGTACCAATACTTTGCCGTGACAATATGTTCGTTCAGTCAGCGAACGGGGAGATAACGATAGATTCTCGGGCCGGCCAAAAATATGTATCCGTGATGCGTAAACATCCCACCCGGCCAACCGTAGTAGGCCCGCTGAGATGCTCACTGGAACTCGGCGATATAATTCAAACACTCTGCGAAGAGCCTGTTCGAAAGACTGAGAATGGACGCATCGGCTTAGGTGTATCGTATGCAGAAATGATAGGTCTTTTGAAGCAGATGTGTGAGAAAGGGGCTATAGAGGCAGAGTTTAAGGCTGGGCCCCTGCCGAGAATCGAGTAAGGCGGGTTTGTTGCCACGAAGGCACGAAGACGCTAAAAAAAACTGGCCACAGAGGACACAGAGAACACAGAGGGATTTGGCCACGAAGGCACGAAGACGCTAATAAAAATTAGACGGGATAACAGAATTGGGCTGTTTTCGGCAAAATCCTGCGAAGGCCAAAAATCAAACTTACACATAATACCTGACACTATCTTTTACATTGCTTCGTTGCACTTATGCCTGTCTTTTTGTAGTATATATGTGAGTTTACCGACCAAAAACGGCATATCTCCTGAAGGATGAAATATGCGGTCTAAATGTCAAGAGAAGAGTGAGGGTCGGCCGATAATAATATCGTATATAGTATTGCGTATTGCGTTAACCGCCGGTTAAGTATTGAGATTGCCATTCGCCATAGGCGGACTTCGCAGGCCTGGCAATGACAACGTACTGTTAACAGGGTGACAAATGAGACTAAAGAAAATCGTTCTTAACGGATTCAAAAGTTTTGCGGACAAGACGGAGTTTCCGTTCGATTCTCCGGTAACGGCGATTGTGGGGCCAAACGGGTGCGGTAAAAGCAATATCGTCGATGCGGTCAAGTGGGTGCTTGGGGAACAGAGCGCCAAGAGCCTGCGCAGCGGGCAGATGTCTGATGTGATATTCGGCGGGAGCAGCAGCAGAAAACCTCTTGGGACGGCTGAGGTGAACCTGTTTATCACCAATCCCGAAGGAGACAGGCGATTGTCGGTCGAGACCGACGAGGTGCAGATTACCCGCAGGATTTACAAGAGCGGAGAGAGCGAGTACAGGATAAACAACAAGGTGTGCAGATTGAAAGATGTTCGCGAATTGTTTATGGATACCGGTGTAGGCGTCAAAGCCTATTCTATTCTTGAGCAGGGACAGATAGATAAGGTATTGAGCGTGTCGAAGACGGAGCGAAGGGCCATATTTGAAGAGGCGGCGGGCATAAGCAAATATAAAGCTCACAAAAAAGAGGCGCTTCACAAGCTGGAGTACACGGAGCAGAATCTGTTGCGTCTTGCGGATATCTTAGGCGAGGTGGGTAAGCAACTGCGGAGTATAAAGCATCAGGCGGGGAAGGCGCGGAGTTACCTGCGCTATACGGAGCGGCTCAAGGAACTGCAGGTCAACTACTCACTTTCCGAATATGCAAAGAACCGGACGGAACTGAAAGAGAAGGAAAGTATCATCGAGCGTGAACAGAAGCGGTTTGAGCAGTTGGCGGCGGAGGTTGCCAGAGAAGACGACTTGACGAGCGAATTAGGGCGTAGAATAATAGAGACGGAGAACAAGCTAAACCGCACAGACAACCTGCTTGTAGCCGTGCAGAGCAAAATTGAACAGAATCTGCAGCGGATTGAGTTTTTGCAGGTGAGGGCAACGGAGCTTCAGCAAAGAAAAGAATCCGCAGAGGCGCGAATTAAGAAACTGAGGGAACAGGAACAATCTTTTCAGACGGATTCACTGCGTATGGGTCAGGAGCTTTTAGATTGTGAAGAGAGTTTCGAGGAGAAGAGCCTGGCCGCGGAGCAAATCCAAAAAGAAGTCCAGGCAATAAAGGCCGAATGCGCCTCTTTGGAGGCAAATCTGGAAGATGAGAAATCGGGCGTTATCGATATAGTAAGAAGGACGGCGCAACTTCATAACGAAATCCAGAGCATATCTGTTTATCGTAATAGTTTGTCCAGCCAGAAAGACCGACTTTCGGGCAGAGCGGCACATGGACGCGCAGAACTCGAGAAGCTGCTTACGGAAAAGGCACAACACAAGGCCCGCCTTGATGATATCGAAAAAGTGCTGAACGAATTGACGCAGAATCTGGAATCCAAGCGCAAAGAGTCAGAAGAAATCAACAACGAGCTTTCCGTGGACAACAGGCGATTATCGGCGAGCCGAGAGGCGCGAAGCACACTTAGCGGTGAACTGGCGATATTGACTGATATGGAGGCGAGGCGTGAGGGACTTACATCGGCGGTGAAGAGCATACTGGAAAAGCGGTCGGAAAAAGAAGGCAGACTGGATTATGTCGAGGGTGTGCTGGCAGATATTGTTACGGCAGATTTCGATTATGCAAATTCGGTCGAGGCCGCTCTTGAGGGCCAAACGGATGCACTTGTTGTCAATAGTACGAGAAGGCTGCTTGGCGATACCGGTCGCAAAGGCGCATTTGAAAAACTCGACGGCAGGGTGAATTTCATAAGCATCGACCGGATAAAGCCGTTTGTGGACAAAAAGGATTTGTCAGGATTTCCCGGTATAAAAGGCAGGCTTGTCGAGTTTGTGAAGTACGACAGCAAATACGCACCGTTAATGTGGAAGCTGCTTGGTAAGACGATAGTAGTTGACTCTATGGATGCGGTGATTGAATTAGCCGGCGAGTTTGGAAGTGAGTATGAATTTGTTACGCTGAAGGGTGAATTCTATACAGGGGACGGCATAATAAAACTTGGGCCATTAGGCAAAACAACCGGTTTGATATCCCGAAAGAGCCGAGTGCAGCAATTAGAGCAAACCATTGCCAATGTTACCTCGGAGATTGAAACGCTCGAAGAGCAAATCGAGAAACGCAAACAGAGCAGCTTGCATTTGTCCAACCTGCGCAAGGAGCTGCGGACGGCTGTTTACGAAGCAAATACCGAAGAGATGCAGGTAAACTCAAAGCTAAGCGGGTTGGAACAAAATATAAATCGGCTGCGACAGGAACAGCCCTTGATAGCCAGTGAAATTGACCAGCTTGAAGCCGAGATTGCGGAGTCGGTGCAGAAAGAATACGATTCAAAACAGAAGCTGGAGGAGCTGGAGGCGGTAAACAGCCAGCGGACAGAGCGTATAAAAGAGCTTGATGGAAAATATGCCGAGACAAAAGGTCTGTTGGAGAAGGAAACCGGGCGACTTACGGATTTGAAAATTGCATTAGGGCAGATTAGCGAACAGCGCAAGGGGCTTAAGCAAACAATTGAGCATCTAACAAACCAGATTCAGGCAGGGCGGAGTACAACAGATTCCGTGCTGACGGAAATACAAACGTGCAGTGAACAGTTGTCAAAGGCCGGCAGTGATATACTTAAAAGTGAAGCGGCGGTTTCGGAGCTGTACGTCGAAAAGGAAAAGACACAGGAAGGGACGGGTAAGCTGCATAGAGAAGTAGAGGCGCTGATAGAAGAACAGAAGCAAGCCGAACAGCTTGTCCGACAGAAGCGAGAAGAAAAAAGCGAGATGGAAACGGCGATAGGCGAGCTTAGAATAGAAGCGGGCCAGTTGAAGGTAAGGGGACAGGACCTGGTTGAGAGGGTGCAGGAGGAATTGCAGATGGATTTGGCCGCCGCATACGAAGATTACAGGCAGAGCGATGTCGACTGGGACAGTATCAGAGAAGAAATCACAGAGCTTCGTGGGAAAATCGAGAGGCTGGGCAATGTTAACCTTGACGCGATAGACGAACAGGAAGGCCTGGAGCAGCGTTATGAGTTTTTGAGTAAACAGGTTGAGGACCTGAACTCAGGCCAAGCTCAACTTCAGCAGTTGATAAAGCGTCTTAACAAACAGAGCAGAGAGAAATTCAGGCAGACTTTTGAAGAGGTCAGAGTTCATTTCCAAGAGGTCTTCCGCAGGCTCTTCGGAGGGGGCAAGGCGGACATATTCCTCGAAGAAGCCGAGGATATTCTTGATGCGGGAGTGGAGATAATGGCGCGGCCGCCGGGTAAGCAAACGCGCAGCATTTCTTTGCTCAGCGGTGGTGAAAAGTCGCTGACGGCGATAGCGCTTCTTTTTGCGATATTCAAGACAAAGCCGTCCCCGTTCTGCTTCCTCGATGAAATCGACGCGGCCCTTGATGAGGCGAATAACGAGCGGTTCAATATGATGCTTCAGGAGTTTCAAAAGTATTCGCAGTTTATAATAATCACGCACGCCAAGCGAACAATGAGTATTGCGGACGTTCTTTTCGGTATAACGATGCAGACACAGGGTGTCAGTAAGAAGATAAGCGTCCGGTTCGACCAGTTTGAAGAGGCGACTGCAGTGGCGTAATCGTATTGCGTCGTGCGTATCGCGTATTGGGTTGAGTATTTGCGTGTAAAGTTATGAAGAAATGTCCCTTTTGCGCAGAGGAAATTCAGGATGAAGCGGTCAAGTGCCGTTTCTGCGGTGAGTTTCTCGAGAAACGCAAGCCGACATCAAAATGGTATTTCAGCACGTCGTTTGTTGTAGTCGCCCTGCTTTGCGTAGGCCCGCTTGCCCTGTCGTTAGTTTGGTTCCATCCACGTTATAAGATAATTACCAAGGTCATCGTCACAATTTTAGTTATTGTCTTTACGTTTTTGTTAGGCTATTCCGCAATACTGATGTACTCTCGATTATTAGACTCGATAAGTGAGATGGGGATACATTAATTTCGTATTGCGTATTGCGTCTTGCGTATATCGTATTTTGGAGTGGAGCCATCCCCAAGCTGCGCTTGAGACTGCCACCCATCGATAAGTGACCTTGTGATTCACTAATATACTTGTGTACGTTCGCTTCTTGGACTCGATAAGTGAGATGGGGATTCGTTAGCCTCGTATTGCGTTGTGCGTATATCGTATTTCGGAGTGGAACCATCCCCAAGTTGCGCTTGAGGCTGCTACCTGCCATCAGGTGAGTTTGGATGCGAGATGGTTGCCGCAGGTGTGACGTGTTTCTTCATGTAGTTTTCATGACGAACCTTGTTTAGTCTCCAAACCATATATTTCATTGACAAAAACACGACCAATATCAGGCAGACTAATTTGACAATTCCTGATATTTTAATTATTTCTCCATCAGCCAGAATCATACGAAAAGTCATAATGCATGCCCATGCACCGGCTGCATAAAGAAGCACAGCACTGGCACCGAAAGCTAAATGGACGTGCTCACCGAGCGTGAAAGACACTATCACAAAGCAAAAAAACAGAAACGACATAATCGTATAAAAAGTTGTTATTCTCATTTTATGCTTTTGAGTATCAGCTGCAAAAATAATACACAGTATGAGAAATATGCCGGCAGGAAGACCAAAGATTCCGTGAACGATTATCCCTAAAATTATAAATAGAACGACAAGGATTGCGCAGCCAATCGATGCGATGTAAAGAAACTTATTTGTTTCTAACAATTCCTGCGTAACCTTGCTATCGATAGACTGGCTGGCATTTGCCTTGTCAGGTTCTTGCGAGATGTCGCTACTTTTCTCCATAATTAACTCTATTATTTATTATTATATGTGATTTTTAAATATTAACAAAAGGAAAGTCACATATTTTCGAAGAGGGTGGAATCTGCTCAATCTATAATACAGACCAACTCACCGATGGCGTGCCTGAATGTGGATTTGGGGGATAAAACGTTGTTTTGGTCAGATTCGGCAGTGAGATAATCAATTTGGCGGTTGAAAGTGGGTGTGATTGTTTGTAGAATGCGGAATTCTTTTTAGACTCCCAGCAATGCCGGGGGCTAAAAGAACCCCGCAATAAATTGCGGGGCTAAATACTCTGGATTCCTGCCTTCGCAGGAATGACAAAAAGGGAGAGGGAATGACAAAAAACCGGTAATGACGGAAAGAGTTGACAAACATATTTTGAAGAACGGGATGGTCCTTGTAGGTGAGCCGATGGAGGCGGTTGAGTCGGTGGCGTTTGGATTTATGCTGCCGGCGGGTGCGGCGAGGCTTGCGGAAGGCTGCTGCGGGGCAGGGAGTGTTATTTGCGACTGGATTTTCAGAGGTGCGGGCGAGAGGGACAGCAGGCAGCTCGGGGATGCACTTGACGGATTAGGTCTGCACCGCGCAGGCTCGGTGGGCAGCTCACATATAAGTATTGGGTCAGCGCTGGAGGCGGAGAACCTGGCGGATGCCTTAGATTTATATGCGGATATTATCCTCAGACCCCAATTGAAAAAGGACCAGTTCGAATTGGCCAGGCAATTAGCGATTGACTCGGTGCATTCCTTGGATGATGACCCGCGGCAAAAGGTAATGCTAAAAGTGCGGGAGCAATTTTATCCGAGTCCCCTGGGACGCAGCACCGTAGGAGATATCGAGGAATTAAAGGCTTTGACGGCTGAGAGTACAAGAAGGATTATCAAGGAGAATTTCAATCTTTCGGAGGCGATTTTTGCCGTTGCTGGTAAATATGATTTCGATGCCGTTGCTGCGCAAATAGAAAAACTGTTCGAAGCCGACGGTGAGAAGCCGGTTGAGTCGGCTCCATTAGGCGCAAAAGGCGGCGCCTATACGCATCTGAATAATGACGGTGCGCAGGTACATATCGGCCTGATGACTGAGACAGTGAAGCCGACCGATGAGGACTATTACAATGCACGGTTGGCGGTGTCGGTTCTTTCGGGGGGGATGAGCACCAGATTGTTTACGGAGGTGAGAGAAAAACGAGGGCTGTGTTACGCAATCGGGGCGAGGTATCACGGATTGAAAGAGTCGGCGGGGATTATGTGCTATGCGGGGACGACGCCGGAAAAGGGACAGGAAACGCTGGATTGTGTAATCGGCGAGTTCGACCGGCTAAGTGAAGGGGTCAGCGAAGAGGAAATCCAGCGGGCGAAGGTGGGCCTGAAATCAGCGTTGATTTTGCAGAGTGAATCTTCGAGCAGCCGGGCCGGTGGGATTGCGAGTGACTATTATATGTACGGCAGGGTCCGAAGCCTGGATGAAATAAAGAACAAGGTTGAAGAAACCAGCGTTGATTCGGTTCTGAAGTTCCTGCGAAATAATAAGTTCGAAGATTATACGGTGGTGACGATAGGGCCGAAGGAAGTAGCTGTTAAAAAGCTGTAATAAAATGATGCTTTTGGTTGTTGGAAGCAAGAGATTGCCGCGCGAACCTACGGTTCGCTCGCAATGACATAATTTTTGTTAGAGAGTTTAAGTAAAGTCAGGTATGGAATTCAAGAAGAAACAATTGGCGAACGGCCTGTCTGTGATTGGCGAGGTCAACGAATCCGCCAAATCGGCGGCGGTTGGATTTTTCGTTAAAACCGGAGCGAGGGACGAGAGCGAGCAAATAAACGGAGTGTCGCATTATCTGGAACATATGCTGTTCAAGGGCACGGAAAGACTGAGTGCGTTTGAAGTGAATGAGGCGTTCGACCGGACGGGGGCGGAATTCAACGCGGCTACCGGTGAGGAGTATACCATCTTTTACGCGAAGGTCCTGCCTGAATACTTGGTCGAGATAACAGAGCTTTGGATAGAGCTGATGAGGCCGGCGCTTCGGGATGAAGATTTCGATATCGAAAAAAATGTTATCAAAGAAGAGATTGCGATGTATCAAGACCTGCCGAGCTTCGATGTTATGGACAGATGCCGACGTCTGCATTTCGACAGTCATCCCTGCGGCAATAGCGTGCTGGGCAGTGAGGAGAGTATTACGAATCTGACTTCCGAACAAATGCGGGACTATTTTGTGGGGCGTTATGCACCGAATAATATGGTATTAGCGTGTGCGGGTCATTTTGAGTGGGACCAAATCTGTTCGATTGGTGAGAAATCCTGCGGGCAGTGGGAAAGGCAGGATGCCGGCAGAGAGCTGGTGGATTACCCAGGCAGCAAGAAGAAGGAACGCATAGAAAAGGCAAACCTTGTTCGCGAACATATATGCCTGATGAGTCCCAGCGTGTCTGTTCAAGACCCGAGGCGATTTGCGGCTTCATTATTGGGCGTCATTGTCGGCGACGATGTCGGCTCGCGGTATTTCTGGGAGCTGGTCGACAAGGCGCTGGCGGAGGTGGCGTCGATGCAATATGGAGCTATGGATGGTACGGGGGTGTTTCACAGCTATATCCGGTGCAGCATTGATAACGTGACGAAAGTACTTGATACAATCAAAGGGATTTTCAGTAGTCTTTCAAAAAGCGGGATAAGCGAAGACGAATTGCAAAAGGCAAAGAACAAGACTTTAAGCGCATTAGTGATAAAGAATGAGCTGCCGATGGGCCGGCTGCTTGACCTGGGATTTAACTGGATGTACCTGGAACAATATCGCACTATCGAAGACGATATACATTCTGTAAAAGCTGTTACCGTAGACGATGTTCATTCGCTGATAGAACAATTCGACCTGGGTGAATTCACACAACTGTCTATAGGGCCGGTACAGAATAGTTCATAGTTGGTAGTTCGTAGTTCATAGTTAGTAGCTTGTGGTTCAATGAACAGAGAGATGGGTCATTTTTCACAAGTTGAATAGCAGGAGAGGTAAACGGATATGGGCAAGCAAACAAGGAGAGAGTTCCTTAAACAAATGGGTCTGGCTGCGGTTTCGACTGGGACGCTGTCGATATTGCCGGGATGTGCCGGCGCAAGCAAGGGGATGAGAACACAGGGGAAGCAGCCGAATGTCGTTTTGGTAATAACCGACGACCAGGGTTATGGAGACCTGGGATGCCATGGCAATCCGGTTATCCAAACGCCGAACCTTGACCGGCTGTATACACAGAGTATTCGCCTGACTGACTTCCACGTCGACCCAACATGCTCGCCGACGCGTTCGGCCCTGATGACGGGGCATTACTCTACGCGGACGGGTGTTTGGCATACGATTATGGGCAGGTCGCTGTTGGGCAAGGATGAAGTCACGATGGCGGATGTTTTTTCGGCGAGCGGGTATCGGACGGGCATCTTCGGCAAATGGCATTTGGGTGACAACTACCCGTTCCGGCCACAGGACCGGGGATTCGGCGAAGTGCTCATTCACAACGGAGGCGGGGTCGGGCAGGGACCGGATTACTGGGGCAACGACTATTTCGACGATACGTACCAACATAACGGTAAGTTTAAGAAGTTTTCCGGTTACTGTACGGATGTGTGGTTTGACGGGGCGATGAAATTTATCGAAGCCAATAAGGGGAGGCCATTCTTTTGTTACCTTACAACGAACGCGCCGCACGGGCCTTACAACGTCGCCGATGAATACAGCAGGCCTTACCGCGATAAGGGCGTGGCGGAGAGCCAGGCCCTGTTTTACGGTATGATAACGAACATTGATGAAAATATGGGTCGGTTGATGCAGCGTTTGAAGGAATTGAAACTGGAGGAAAACACCATTTTAATTTTTATGACGGACAACGGGACATCAGGGAGTTACGGCGGAGGGATGCGTGGCAAGAAAGGCTCGGAGTACGACGGCGGGCACCGGGTGCCGTGTTTTATTCGGTGGCCCAGTAGTGGATTGGAGGGAGGCCGGGACGTTGACCGGCTGACGGCACATATCGATATGCTTCCGACACTGATTGGTTTGTGCGGGTTGAAGAAACCGCGTGGCGTCAAGTTCGACGGAGCCAGCCTGGTACCATTGCTGAAGGACAGTTTCAGCAACTGGGCTGACCGTACGCTGCTTGTTCACTCGCAGCGGATTGAATATCCTGAGAAGTGGCGGAAGAGCGTGGTGATGACGGAAAAGTGGCGGTTGGTCAACGGCAAAGAGCTTTATGATATAAAGGCGGACCCCGGGCAGAAGAACAATATCACCGACAAACACCCAAAGGTCGTCGAGACACTGCGTGAGGCTTATGAAGAGTGGTGGGCGGACCTGTCCAATGTATTCGATGAGTACTGTGAGACTATTATTGGGTCGGACAAAGAAAACCCGATACGGCTGATGTGTCACGACTGGCATACACCGAAAGTGCCGTGGCACCAGGGTGCAATCCGCGACGGGATGCAGGCGAACGGCTTCTGGGCGGTGGAGGTCGAGCGCGAGGGTATTTATGAGTTTGCTTTACGTCGGTGGCCGATGGAGGTTGATAAACCTATCACGGCGGCTATTGAGGGCGGTAAAGCAATAGCTGTGACTAAGGCGAGGCTCAAGATTGCAGATGTTGATGTGAGCAGGTCTGTTCCCAAATACGCGCATTCAGTGACGTTCCGGGTGCAGCTCAAGGCAGGCAGGACGCGCTTACAGACATGGTTCATAGATAATAATGAAAAGTCACGCGGTGCATACTACGTTTACGTGAAACGCTTACGATAAGGGGACAGGGGATAGATACGAACGGACAAAGCAGAAGGGAGTTTCTTAAGAGCGTTGGTGCAGTGGCTGCATCGGTGGCGATTTCGTGGTGCGCGAGTATGAGCGAAATGATATGAAGGCAAGGCACATAAAACAATGTTCTCGTGCAAATTTTCAACAAAGTGGCTTTGAAAGAAAAACATCTTGAAAGCTCAGAGTGAATTCTGTAAGATTTTTGATGTTGAAGTGAGAAAATCGTATTTTTTAAGCATTTAAGCAGAAAATGTCAGTCCAAGAGAATTTGATGAGTTATTCTTGTACACGTCGAAGTTTTATGAAGTTCGTGGGGGCAGGCATTGCCACCCTTGCATTGCCGAACATGCGTGCCTTTGGTGCGGATAAAAAGAAGCCGAATATTCTTTTCATATTCGCAGACGACCAGTGTTTTGCGACTCTGCGGTCCCTCGGCAATGACGAGATACAAACCCCCAATCTCGACAAGCTGGTCCGGGGCGGTGTAACGTTTACCCACGCGTATAACCAAGGCGCGTGGCACGGTGCGGTGTGCGTGGCAAGCCGTACTATGCTTAACACCGGACGATTCCTCTGGCATTCACGAAACGTGGAACCAATTCTCAAGGACGAAGCAGCAAAGGGGAGGTTCTGGTCCCAATACATGAAAAAGGCCGGTTATGATACGTACATGAGCGGCAAGTGGCATGTCAAAATCGACCCGAAGAAAATCTTCGACAACGTCACCAACGTCCGCCCCGGTATGCCCAACCAGACAAAGCAAGGGTATAACCGCCCCATCGAAGGCAAGAAGGACGTGTGGAGTCCTTATGATACGAAATTCGGCGGTTACTGGAAAGGGGGCAAACACTGGAGCGAAATTTTAGGCGACGACGCTGAACAGTTCCTCGCACAAGCGGCAAAAAGCGACAATCCCTTCTTTATTTACCTGGCTTTTAACGCCCCACATGACCCACGACAGTCGCCCAGGGAATACGTCGACAAATATCCGCTGGACAAGGTCAAGGTGCCGGTAAACTATCAGGATGAATACGAGTACAAGGACGCGATCGGATGCGGCGAAAATCTTCGCGATGAAAAACTGGGCCCATTCCCCCGAACCGAATATGCCGTCAAAGTTAACAGGCAGGAATACTATGCGATAATCACGCACATGGACGCGCAAGTGGGTCGCATTCTCGACGCACTCGAAAAGACCGGCAAGGCCGAGAACACATACATTTTCTTCACCGCCGACCACGGGCTGGCGGTCGGTCATCACGGCCTGTTCGGTAAACAAAACATGTTCGACCACAGCGTAAGAGTGCCCTTGATGGTCAAAGGCCCGGATGTGCCGAAAAACAAAAAAATCGACTCCCCCATCTACCTGCAAGATATTATGGCAACTTCGCTCGACCTTGGTGGAGTAGAAATGCCCGCCCAGGTCCAGTTTAAGAGTCTGCTGCCCCTTATCGAAGGCAAAAATAAACAATCTTACGACTCTATTTACGGCGGCTATATGAAACTGCAGCGGATGGTCACCATGGACGGTTACAAGATGATATATTATCCCAAAATCGATAAGACGCTGCTCTATGATCTAAAGAACGACCCGATGGAAATGAAAAATATCGCAGACGACCCGGCAAATGCAGGAATTATCAAAAAACTCAAAAAGCGTTTCAAACAACTGCAAAAAGAAACCGGTGATACGCTTTCGATTTCGAATTAAAATTATCTAATTGTATTAGAAGCTGCGAGCCGTGAAGATAATGAACCGAAACATTTTTCCGTTGATTAACCGCATACATTGGATAACCAGCACGCCGGCGGTAATTGCGGTTTAAAGGCTATAGCACCAGGTGCCTTGATAGCAGAGAAATAGGATTTTTGTCCTTGATTAATTGTGATAATCCGATTATAGTCAGAACTTGATAACGGAGGTTATAGCGGTGAGTAACGCCAATAATGATGAACAATTTGATGCTAATAGCCCGCAACGCAAAGAAGATATTCTTCGCGGACGAGATATAATACCGGGGAGCACGCCATACGGGAATAAAGCCGGCCAGGAAGAAAATTTGCAAGAAACAACCCAAAACGAACCCCACCCCCCTGCCGAGGCGGAGACATCACCAGAAAATCAAAACCGTCATGTAAGTATCCCTGAGGCGCGGCCAGAACAGATAGAAACTCCTGATGATATACCATTGGAACCAGCAAATACGGAGCAGCGCCGAAGTGAAATACCGAGATTCAACTTAGCCGAAAAGATTATGGCCGAACAGCGACGGATTACCGCGGTACGAAGAAAGGGTCCCGGCCAAACAGAAGAAGCTCAAAAGCAGGTGCAGGAAGTGGAGTCGGTTAGCGACACAAAAGAGCCGATGTCGGCGGAGTTATCAGAACAAGAACAAATAATTGTAGAGATTGTAGCAAGGGATGTCGAAAAGCTGTGCCGGGGCGATACTTTGAGACTACGTAACTGGTAACTGGTTATTGGTTATTGGTTATTGGT
>CAYVIT010000066.1:10434-17953 GCA_964451425.1 uncultured Pirellulales bacterium | reverse complement strand
GTAAGCTTGATTTCGGTCCATGGGAGCGGATATTTTACGGCGAATTCGACGGCAAAAGAAAAAAGAGGGTTCTGGTGAAAATCATCGGCGAGTAGCTTTCGTATTGCGTCCAGGGAAGTTAAAGCCACATGGAATTTTGAGTTTGTAGTTTAGGATTGCTGTTGTTATTTTTCCTTCTTCTCATAATCGCTACACCCGGGGCGAGAGTCTTGGTTAAAGCTAAGGCATTTCTCTTTTTATATCGTATACCATAAGGACATCACCGTGGCGGATGTAAAGCCGACCGTCGGATATCGCCGGATGTGCCCAGTGTTTGCCGGAGCCACGAGTAATGCGGAAGGAACTGACTATTTCAAAACTTTTGGGTGAGGCCTTTATTAGGGCCACATCTCCGGTATTTTCATCATAGCAATATAGCATATTGTCCGCATAGATAATAGCGCCTTTGTTGCCGTTCCATTTGGTTTCATACATGACTTTTCCGGTATCCCAATCGAGGCAGACCCAGTCCCCTCTGGCATTACCCTTCCAGTTGGCTCCGTAGATATAACCATCGACCAGCACGACTCCGCCGTGGTGCACGTCAAGGGTTTCATCGTCCCACATTTTGGTTGCCTCTGTTCCATCTGCCGAGAGCTTGTACTTTACACCGCCTTTGTCGTAGCCGGCGGTAAAGTAGACATGTCCATCGTGGTATAGGGGAGTGACGGGATGATTGGCTCTTCCTATGCCTATCTTTACGTTGTCCTTCCAGAGTACTTTTGCAGTTTTGGCATCGAGTCCAACTACTGATTTTTTCAGCATGGTAACTATCAACCGGGTGTCGCGGATTTCTATCAGAGCGGGTGTGCAGTAAGCGGAGTTCTCACTCAGGCCTTTGCTGGTCCAGATGGTCTTGCCGGTCATTTTATCGAGGGCCACGACGCTGGCATCCGGGCCGCCCGGCGTGCAGATGGCGCAGGGACCGACAATCAGGACGGACTCGGCAATTCCCCACATGATATTGCGGCCCTGGAACTTTTCTAAGGTATCCACGGCCCATTTCTTTTCGCCGCTTTTGGCGTCGAAGCAGGCAAGTACGCCGGTACCGCTGAATACATACACGCGGTCGGCGTCAACTGTTGGTATGGTGCGAGTACCCTTGTGGGACCTGTTCCACTCTGGGCCGTAAGATACTTTCCACTGGAATTTGCCGTTGAGGTCATAAGCGAAAAGAAATCCCTCACTGTCAAGCATCCCGGTTGTGTAGATGAAACCGTCGGCTACCGCAGCGGAAGCGAAGCCTGTGCCGAGTCCCTCGACCGACCATAGCTGCCTGGGGCCGCCTTCGGGCCACTTTTGCAGAAGTCCGGTCTCTGCGGATTTTCCGTCACGGTTGGGGCCGCGATACTGAGGCCAGTCATCGGCGAAGCATACCCCGCCGGTCAACAAAATGGTCAAAAACAACGCGACAATATTCCCAATGCTGTTCATAGCCTATACTCCCGTTTAACATTGATTTCGCCAAGTTCCTGTATTCCTGCGTCGCCGTATAATACCATATTTTTGTGAGAAAGGCAACTATCTATAGCATTAGTAACTGTCCCCGGGATTCCAATCTTTGGGACAGTTACTAATGCAGTGGGACATTGCCTTTTAGTTGAATTGGTGGTAAGCTAAAGGCGTTTCGGCGCTTATGGAATTGAAAGGGTGTTTTGTAAAATCCGCATAATGCCTGCTTTCTCAAGACCGAAGGGCTCGTAAATATTAACATTGACCGAAACAAAACTGTTGATTGAGAGTTGGTGACTTTGTGGGTTTGCTGTTTTTCTTAGCCAAGGTGGTTGGGATATCGCTTTCTGGTGTGATGGCGCCGGGGCCGATTACGGCTGCCGCTATAGCGATGGGGGCGCGCAATCGCTTTGCCGGGGCGCTTATAGCGGTGGGGCACGGCATTATCGAGTTTCCGCTTATGGTCCTGATTATATTGGGGATGGATGCGGTACTTAAATCTGCCGCCACAAAAGTTGTAATTGGTTTTGCCGGTGGAGTGTTTCTGTTGTTTATGGCAATTCAGATGATGAGGAGTTTAAACGGAACGGAAGAGCAGGAAGTTAAAGTGACCAGGAGTGGCCCGGTGGTTGCCGGCATAGTACTCTCGGGAGGCAATCCGTTTTTTCTAATCTGGTGGGCCAGTGTAGGATTGAATCTTGCGATTACTGCAGTTGGCTTTGGGATATGGGCCTTTGTGTTGTTCGCGATCGTGCACTGGCTGTGTGACCTTATCTGGTTTAGTGTCCTGTCGTGGGCAAGTTTCAAAGGTTCGGTACTGCTTGGACCTCGACGCCAAAAGGCAATACTGTGGATTTGCTCATTGACGATGTTTGCTTTCGGCCTGTTCTTTATCTATAATGCGGCGACCGCTCTGGTGGAAATACTTTAAGGAAGTGTTTTTCCTTTTTTTGCAGAAGGGAAATTGATTGTGGACATTGAGAAATCACGAAAGAGTTCGAGCTTAACCAGGAAGGTGGCAATCTTGTCGCGGTTATACTTAATTGCAGCATTGGGAGTTGTTCTCACAACGACTGTCGGCTGCGCCACAGTAACAAAAGGCCCTGTCCTGCTTCGCGTATCTGAAGACAAAGCTGCCCTGATGTGGGAAACCGAAGTCGAGGGGCCGGGCAAGGTTCTATACGGCAAAGGTAATGTACTGGACAGAGAAGTCACGACCGAGCCTATTCGAGTTGAGTACGGAATTAATAAAAAGGCCGCCTTTATCTATAAAGTATGGCTCGAAAATCTGAAGCCCGGCCGGGAGTATAACTATCGCGTTACCGGCCCAAGGGCCCCCATTTTACAGAGAATTACAAAATTAGGTCGGTCCTCGATTCAAAGTAAAGTCTACAAATTCCACACCGTGCCGGCTGATACAAATGAAGTGACATTCGCGGTGTATGGTGACAGCCGCAGTTGCCCCGAGAGACATCGTAAAATAGTTGAGCAAATAATTAAGAAAAAGGTTGATTTCGTGGTACACAGCGGGGATTTGGTAAGCAGTGGTAAGCGTTATGAGCAATTTGGTCCTCAATTCTTCGAGCCGGTAAAGGGTCTGGCCGAGACTGTGCCCATCTATATCGCCAAAGGCAATCACGAGGGCAACAGCGGCAATTTTGAAAAACTGCTGATTCCCAAGGGCCAGAAGAACAGCTTCGGTTTCGACTATGGCCCGGTGCACTATTTCTGCGTAGATAACGTTTCCAAAGGTCTAAAGGCCGAAGAGCAGTTAAAACTGATAGCTGCTGATGCCCGAAGCAGCAAAGCCCAATGGAAGTTCGTGAGCTATCACATACCAAGCATTAATTTCGGCGGGCACTGGTCGGATTGGGGATATCCGGATGCACTTCGGATTTTATCTGAGGCCGGAGTCGATTTTGTCGTAACAGGCCATTCGCATCAGTACGAGCGGTTTCGCCCTGTTGCTCCGCCAGCCGGGACCGAGGGCAGCTACGTAACTCATATCACCTGCGGCGGAGGTGGTGCGCCACTGCATAGTCTTAAGCAATCTATCTACCACGCCTACGCAAAAAAGATACATCATTTTTGTATGTTTCACATCAAGGCAAATAAACTCACTATGGAGACAGTAGACATCAAAGGCAAGACAATCGACCGTCTCGAAATAACCAAAACTGACAGCGGATTAAACAAAGAGTATTTACAAACAGCGGTATCAATGGAAGAAATTCAGCGGTATCAGCAGTTGAACCTCCACCGGCAAAACTAATGCTCAAGCTTAAGTCCAGGCAGCCGATAGTTGCTAAATCCGGAAACTGCAGTAGTACTTAGCTTAACTGTTTTGCTCATCGGCGAGAATTTGCTTTAGACTATACTGGGCCAAAGCATTTTGCTGGGCTTGAGTTATCTGCTGCAGAGTTTGGGGTTGTTCCGTGGGTGATTGTGCAAAACTAACTTCAGCTACGGCTGCGGCAATTTCGGATAATTTGATGTTTGCCGGTTCCTGTGCCGGAACGAAACCGAGCTTTGGTTCGGAGGTCTTCATAATAATCCCGCTGTCAACGAGATGGTCAAGCAACTTTTCGCCGAATTCAGCAGGTATACTTAATTTGCTGCATATGACCTCGGGCGAAACAGGGGCCTGGTTTTTCTGAAAAGCAGTCGCTACCTCCCGCGCAATGTTCATGGCTGTCAGGTCATTGGCTATGAAATAGACCTCTGTTTTTTTGGCGGCGGCGATCTCGGCGGCATCAAGACTCTTTAAGTGCTGGGTGGTAAATGTCAACTGCAGCCCAAACAAAACGATAAGCCAGGTAATATAAATCCATAAGACGCCCAGAGGAATAAGCCCTAAAACACCGTAGACCTTACTGTAAGGTATGAATTCAGTGACGTATTGTCCAAAACCCCACTTTGCAACGCTCCAAACCAGAGCGGCCACTGCGGCCCCCCAAATTGCAGCTCTTTTCTGAACTTTCGTGTTCGGAAGAACGACATAAAGCAGGGAGAAAGCAAACGTTGCAATGATGTAAGAAAAGACGACCGGAGTAATGTTTGCAAGAATGGTTTTGTGTATCTGTCCCAAGGCGGAATATCGTGTCGTGGCATGCACACCAAGTCCCAGAAGCCCAGGGCCCAGAGTCAAAAGTATCCAATAGTTAGACACTCGATGAAGAAAATTCCTTCCCTTGGTAACGTGCCAGATATTGTTAAAGGCTCTTTCTATCGTTGACAGTAAAGCCAGTGCTGCCCAGATAACAATTATCCCGCTGACCATTGTTAGTGAGCCTTTGCTTAAGCCGCTGAAGAAATTGTTGACTATGTCGTCGATGTATTCGGTTATCATCGTTGTTTCTTCCGGTTTTTTCGGGTCGGGCGAGATTTCGATGGTTGAGATATTGAGCTCATCGTAAACCATATTTTTTACCTTGTCTCCGATGTCTCTGTAAGGACCGAGTGATTGGAAAATCAAAAGCATCACGATAGCGAGCGGGACCATCCCGAATATTGTATGATATGAAAGGGCGGCGGCCTGCTGGCCTGCACGGTTTATCTTCAGCAGTCGCGCACAGTGTGACCAAAGTTTAATTTGAAAGACCACGAAGCGGCTGGCTTTACCAAGCTGTGTGGTAGGTGTGGACAAGAGCTTTGTTAACATCTTTGTCCCTTTCAACTGTAACTGGCTTTGGAACCCTTTTTTCCGATTCCTATTGCATTGTCGTCAATCAGGACAGGGGGCCTTTACTCAAACAATTTTTCAAGCCCCTTTTGTAGCTGCTTTTCTAATTGTTTCTTTAATTGTTCTTCGAGCAGCTTGCCCATGTCGAGTTCGGGCTTATTGATAGTGCCCGTTAGGGGCAGCGATATTCTTTCGTCGCTTTTTTCGCCGACTCTTGCTGTTCTGCCACTCGTCGTATAAGGCAGAGTTACTGTCATATTCAAACTTTTATCAAGCCCGATAACACCTTTGAAATTGACAGGATTGTCACCGATATCCAGCTGCATATCCTCATATTGAAGCAGGCCATTCTGTAAGGCAAATCTTGTTGGATGGATAGCACAATCCTGCCCTCGTACATTTCCGCCCGCTAACGAAAGCATCTGACCGAGCAAATCCGAACCTTCCAAACGCATCTGATTTACTGAGATTGTGCCAATCAGTTCGATGTCATTCTTGTTCACTTTTTTCAGCGGTATCGCAAGGCGTTCGCAGTTAAAGTTTGCCACGCCGCTGACATTAACAGCGTTTGCGAACACCGGATTTACATACTTCAAAAGCTTTCTGGCCATCTCATTATTGATTTGAATATCTTTGACTATCTGAATCGGCCCTGTAGTCTTTAATAATGAAGGCTTGTCTTTAAAATTCGCCTCGCTGGCAAAACTGAATTGACCGTTATTAACTGTCGTCGAAAACGGTGCTATCTTTAGCAGGCCGTTTTGGATTTGAAAATCAACATCAGTAGTCCCGAAATTCAATCCCATATACTCAGCCTTTGCAAATCCCACTTTGGCTTTGGTATTAAGATTCTCCAGCAATTTATCTTTTTGGTCGGTTGGGTATGTACTATCAAAACTAATAGTATCTTTTCTTTGTCCCTCCAACCTCAAACCCTGCGGCAGGTAAGGCCCGGTGATAGTGCTGACGGCCGACCAGTCATATTCACAATCGACTTGCCCCTCTAATTTGGTTTTGCCATCTTTGCTGACCTGGCTAAATTCGCCCTTATGAATTTTTATTTGCGGACTTATCAACTGAAGTTTTTTGACGTTAATAGTTTTTTGTTCGGGATTAACCTCTGCGTCGAATAAGATTGATACATCGTTTGCCTCAAAAGGTTTCTTTTCAGGATAGCGGACCTTTAAGTTTTTGATGTGTGTCGCATCAGTAACAACCCGGTAACCTTGCTTTTCGGAGCTGATTGAGACATCCGACTCAGCGAAACCGGCCAGCTTCATTTCCTTCGGAAAAGACGCGAACATTACCGCAAAAGGTGTTATCTTGTCCAAATCAACTTTCGCGGAAATAGTCAGTTCCATACCTTTTTCGGCCTTTTTATCTATTGGCGCTACGGCATCCTTTATATCCACTTGGCCAAAACTTGCCGTGGTCTTTACGGAGTCGATGTTGACGATGCGGTTTTTCCGGTCATATCCGACGGCGAAGTCTATATCGGCCGCCGGCTCAGATACGCTCATACCATCTTTTGACGTTACGCGAAGATTTTTAATAGTTGATGAACCGACGGCAGTTATCTGCTGCTTTGTGGTGGATATCGTTCCATTTTCGACGACTTGGCCGACAAACTGATATTTGCCCATGTCAAAGAATTGTCCTAACTGCGTCTGTAAAGCCGACAGGTCGATATCGGCAGTGTACTTAAGTGATTCGCTGGTGCCGGTGCAATCGATTGTGCCGAATGATGCCGTGAAATCCATCTTATCAAAGATTACCTTGTCCTTTTCTGCTGTAATTTCAGCCTCGGCCTTGATGGGTTGCTGCAGAGCTATAGTTTTGCTTTCTACTGTTCCTCTTAAGTTTTCAAGACTTGCGTTGCCGAGGAATTTTCTCTTTCCGGCTTTTGTTGCCGTAGAAACCGTGCCGCTCAGTTTGCCGGATGTTACTTTCATACCCTCTTTAACACCGAAAGTCTGAGGCATCTGTGATAAGACCTGGGCGGCGTCTAATTCAAAACTGCCGGCCAGACTGGAATCTGATTGTAAAAACTCAGAGAATGAATCGAATGTGGCAGGGACCATACCGGCTGCCTGGGCTTTTAGCCAGTCGGTTTTGATATCCAGGTTCTCGATACGTATCATTTTCTGTTCGCGTTTCAGTTTTGCATTCACATCCAGGGTGCCGGTCTTCAACCTGTCACCTTTTAGTAGCGGGCCGGTTATATCGAGGTTCTTGGCTTTGATGTCGGCGCTGAGATTTTCGAATTGCCCATCTTTAACTTCGCTGCTTACACTGCCCGAGAGAACCCCTTCAGCTTGGACCTCAACACCGGTTAATGCGAAAAAG
>CAYVIT010000066.1:5305-10334 GCA_964451425.1 uncultured Pirellulales bacterium | reverse complement strand
ATTGATAACCAGGTCTATTTTTTTTATTGGCAGGGCAATTGCCCCTGATTTTTTATCCGTCGGGGGCTTTGGCCGGCCGTCTACCGTTTTCTTAGACTGCTGGGTTTTGAGATTTATCTCCACACTCGGCTCATCGATTACTGTTTTCCCTAATGAGACATTTCCTAACAAAATGGAGCCATAGTGAGGTTTTGTGGTGATTTGCCTTACCTCAACGAACGTCTGGCCTGAAATGTCGTTAAAACTAACATCTGTGACCTTGATACCTTTCCACCAGCCCATCGAGAGGCCGGCAAAATCTGTTTTGCCGTCGATGGAGTTGTTGATTTTGGCCAGTATAAAGTTTCGGCCTTTAGCGGAAGATACAAACACGGGTATAAGAAAAACCACAAGCACAATCAAAACGATGATAATTGCTGATACGTACTTGAGTATTCTCTTCCCGGTCTTTTTCGGCTGCTTGTTTTGCACACTTTTTTTGGTTTGCATGGCCTTGTCCCCCAAAAAAGTTAGCTTCTGATTTAGAAATGGCTTTAACTAAAGAGCGCAAGAGCTCGAGGTGGTAAGATACTTATGACTTGTGCACTTTTTGTCAAAGTCAATCGAGCATAATCTCATCCGATTTCTTTTTGATTACCAAGTTAATCCTGTCGATACATTCTTTTGTAATATCATCGACTTGTTTCTTGCCTTTTTCCAGCTCATCCTCTGTGATAATTTTGTTTTGCTGTTCTTTTTCGAGCTGCTTGTTTATGTCTCTTCGTATATTACGAATACTGACCTTTGTCTGTTCACCAAGCTGTTTAGCCTGACCAACGAATTGCTTTCTTCTTTCCTCGCTGAGGGATGGAATATTGAGGCGGATGAGTTTGCCGTCCACGATTGGTGCGATGCTCAAATCGCTGTTTTTGATTGCCTTTTCGATATCTTTGAGTGAAGCGGGGTCGAATGGCTTAATCACAATCGTATCTGCTTGTGGTGTTGCCAGCGTCGCCATCTGTTTCAAGGGCGTCGGCGACCCGTAGTAATCCACCTTTATATTCTCAACCAGCCCCGTAGAGGCTCGTCCTGTACGGACCGCTTTTAATTCATCCTGCAGGAATTCAATTGCCTTTTTCATTTTGGATTCACTGTCGGCAACCATTTCCTTTATGGGCATCTGTAACTCCTTTTTGTATTGCCTATTGTGTTTTTCCCCGCAATGCGCACCACCGGTCACGAGCTGTGGATTAGTGTACCAACCTGCTCACCGCAAACGGCCTTAGCGATGTTGCCTTTTTTGAAGATATTCAAAACGATAATCGGGATATTGTTGTCCCGGCAAAGACTTATTGCCGAATGGTCTATCACTTTAAGATTTTTTTTAAGTACATCATCGTAAGATAGTTCTTCAAACAGCTCCGCATCCGGATTCTTCTTCGGGTCATCACTATATACACCGTCGACCTTTGTTGCCTTTATCAGGATGTCCGCATCGAGTTCGGCAGCCCTTAGGGCCGCACAGGTATCGGTGGTAAAGAAGGGATTGCCGGTTCCCCCCGCCAATATCGCAACTCTTCCGAGCTCGAAGTGCCGGATGGCGCGTCTTCGGATAAACGGCTCACACATAGCCGCAACTTCAATGGCACTTAAGACCCTCGTTGGCTGTCCTGATTTCTCAAGGGTCTCCTGAAGAGCACAGGCATTGATAATGGTTGCCAGCATTCCCATATAATCGGCCGTGTTTCTGGGTATGTGGCTGGTCTGCGAGAAGGTTTCACCTCTGATGAAGTTGCCGGCTCCAACTACAACTGCGATTTGTGGGCCGAGCTTGCAAATCTCCGATATCCTTTCGGCCAGCGACTCAAGGGCTGAGCCGTCAATCCCGAATTCCCCGGGCCCGCAAAAACTCTCACCCGATAACTTCAGCAATACACGATTATATTTGCTCTTCGCCATTGTTCTCGTATCTCGGACGAAATATTATCCAGGATTAAAAAGATACGTTTATTAGCCCACTTCGTATCGGACAAATCTTGTTATTTGCGCTTCACCGCCGGCATGTTTGGCCGCCTCAGCGAGAACTTGCGCGACAGTTTTGCTGTCGTCCTTTACAAACCGCTGCTCAACAAGACAGTTTTCATCAAAGAACTTCTTCATCTTACCTTCTACAATTTTGTCTATGATGTTTGCCGGCTTGTTCTTTACCTGCTCAGCGAAAATGGCTCTCTCTTGTGCAATTATCTCGGGACTAATTGCCTCCTTATCTAATGCCAGAGGCTTTGTTGCCGTAATGTGCATCGCTATATCGGATGCTGTCTGTTTCAGCACATCTGAAGCGGCGGTCGCTTCATCACCGGTTTCAATCTGAACCATCGAGCCGACTTTTTCATTGAAGTGAATGTATGTGCCTATCAGTCCCGGGCCGTCGAGCTTATATCTCGCGTATTCTTCCTTAACAAGTTGTACTTTCTCACCCGTTCTACTGACTAACCCAGTCAGCATATCGTTCAGTTTCTTACCATCAACAATAGTCTCAAGAAGACGGTCTCCCCCTTCGTCCGCCTTGCACTGCTGCACACCCCTCTTGACGGCTTCTACCATTTGGACAAAGTCGTCGCTCTTGGCAACAAAATCAGTCTCGCAGCGAAGGACAGCTATACCGGCCATCCGTCCATCTGCATTTTCCCAGGCGACAACAGTGCCCTCGGTTGTTTCCCGCTCGGCACGCTTTGTTAAAGTGGCAAGACCCTTTTTTCTTAGTATCCCCATAGCCCGCTCGATATCCCCGTTTGCTTCCTGCAGGGCCTTTTTGCAGTCCATCATCCCTTGTCCGCTCATCTTTCGCAGTTTCATCACCAATGAAGCTGGAATCTCTGCCATCTTAAAAACTCCTAATTTCGTATCGCATGATGTGCGCCGTGTTAGTTTTTCACGCGTTATTCTTTACGCACAAGACGCTATGTAGTTGATTGCTTTGGCTCTTGCTTTTCCGTTTCAACTTCCTGTGCCGGTTCTGCGGTGGTTGTTGCTGTTTGCTCAGCAGCGGCGACGGTCTTTGGTTTAGCTTTATCGGCACGAACAAGGCCGGGCCTTTTTGAACGGACACGTCTCTGATGTTGCTTAGGTTCCTGATGAGGCGAAATCATCGTTTTGCCAATCGCCACGGCATCGGCCAGTTCATTTAATATAAGGTCAATTGCTCGGATGGAATCATCATTCATTGGAATCGCCACATCCACTGTGTCGGGGTCTGAATCTGTATCGAGAAGTCCGATTGTTGCAATACTCAGCTTTTTGGCCTCACACAGAGCAAGATATTCTTTTCTGGCGTCGATTACTACGACAGCGCCCGGAAGCCGAGACATTTTGCGAATACCGTCAAGGTTGCTTTTTATCTTTCGCATCTCGCGTTTCAGTCTTGAGGCCTGCTTTTTGCTCTCACTCTCAAGTGTTCCGTCTTCGGCCATCGCTTCCAACTGTTGCAGTCTTTGCAGCCGGGAACGGATAGTCCTAAAGTTGGTAAGCATCCCACCGAGCCATCGCTCAGAAACGTAGTGCATACCGCACTTGTCCGCAGCAGCCTCAACCGCCTTTTGTGCCTGACGCTTCGTGCCTACGAAGACAACATCTTTACCCGAGGAAACCACTTCAGCGAGAAGCTTTCGAGCTATCAGCAGACCCTTTAAGGTCTTTTTAACGTCGATAATATGAATATTACCACGCTTTGCGAAAATAAACGGAGCCATTTTGGGATTCCATCGGCTCACGCTGTGCCCAAAATGCACCCCCGCGTTAATCAATTCACGAGCCAGCTCTTTAGTCACAAAAACCTCCAAATATTTCAAAAACATTTTCTCATCCGCCACGTACGGATGACCAAACCAAGAAACTTAATGCAAACCACGTAATATGTCAAGAATTTTTATATCAGGAATTTTTGCCAAATCTAACCTACTACGATATTTGGGCCCTGTTATGGTTGCAGATTGTTCGCAGCCGGGCTTGCTCGCTGTTTAACGATTTGCAGTATTTATTTGACAGTGAGCTGCAAAGAGGATATAATTTTACTATATTTGGTTATTTTTGGGCATAGTGGTGATGGACAGATGCAGCCGTTATTAGCTCGATTCTGCGAGATTTCACAAAAAGATATTGGCACACAGGCTGCGCCGCGAAATTCAGCAATTTTTGAAAGGGCAAAAAAATGTAAAAGAGAGAGGTTAAAACAACGATACTTATGATGGTGTTAGTTTTGGATTTTTTAATTTCTTTGGAAAGAGCGAAAAAAGTTAAGGAGCCAAGAAATGGAAACGAAACAGAAAAAAACAAAAGTCGTTATCAGTGTGCTGGCTTTAGCTGCTCTGATGGCATTCTCGTTCAGCGGCTACGCAGGAAAGCTGGAGCCGAGCGCACCGCCGGGGCCGACGATGAAGACGCTCGATGAGGTCGAGCCGAGAATACCAGTGCAGTCGCTTGGCGGGGATGCAAATTCGCTGTACTTCATCAGTCAACCAGGTTCGTATTATCTTACAGGTAACATCACGGGCGAGCCGAATAAGGACGGTATCATGATAACCGCTAACAATGTTACTGTGGACTTGATGGGTTTCAGTCTTATCGGTATGCCCTGTTCCGGGCGGGGCATCGTGAAGGTGATTGATCAGGCGAGTCCTCAGTTGCATTCTTACCCTGTCAGGATCCGCAACGGCACCATCTGCAACTGGGGCGGTAACGGTATGTACTTTGAGGAAATTAAAGTTACATACAATGGAGGCAGCGGCGTGGGTACCTCTGGTGAGCTTCCACCGAAGATCCTGATGCCATGCCATTTGTATTTGGAAGGGGTGTCGGTACATAACAATGGCAGCGACGGTATACGCGTTCACAACGCTCTCGCCCATATGGAGGACGTCTCCTTTACCTATAATGGCGGCCATGGGATGCGTATTACCGGGATGTTAGACGCATATCAGGTCTTGGTCAGTCACAACGGCGGCAACGGCATCGATGCAGTTGATGGATTCCTTAAAATCGACGGCGGAAACGT
>CAYVIT010000066.1:0-5205 GCA_964451425.1 uncultured Pirellulales bacterium | reverse complement strand
CATAACGGCGGCGGCGGCATTATCATCCAGGGCGGCGGCAATCTTAACCAATGTACCGTGGTCGGCAATGGCGGCAGTGGAATCGAGGTAAGCACAGGCAGCACGGTACGCAACTGTACAGCTCGCGGAAATACCGGCGACGGCATAGTCGTATCGAGCAACTGCCGGGTGATAGGCAATAGCTGCGAAAGCAACGGAGAGGGTGTAATCGGTGCTGCTGAACCAGCCGGCATCCATGCCACCGGCAGCGGCAATCGCATCGAGGACAACCACGTTATCGGCAATAATATTGGTATTGATGTGGATAGTACTGGCAACCTGATTATTAAGAACAGCGCTCAGGGTAATAGCACCAACTATGATATCGCCTTAGGCAATACTGCGGGCCCCACCCTCGGTACCGGTGACATTGTCAGCGATAATCCACACGCTAATTATGAGTTTTAACAACTGAGAAGGAGAGCACGATGAATCATAAACATATATCAGCAGCCGTTGGTCTGCTGGCCATATTGATATTTTGCTCACCTTTTGTGTGTGCCGAGAATATCGACCCTTATGATGACGGCAGTCAATATGCCTACGGCGAGAACGTCGGCTGGCTGAATTTCGAGCCGGACATGGTCACGGCTAATGTAGGAGCAGCGGTAGGTGATGAGAAGTTGGCTGGCTTTATCTGGGCGGAAAATATCGGATGGATAAATCTTGACCCAAATTTCGGCGGTGTTACAAACGATGGAACGGGGCTTCTATCAGGTTACGGCTGGGGTGAAAATGTCGGCTGGCTCAACTTCAATCCCAAAGTGCCCGGCGACACAAATCACTACGGCGTTACTATCGACCACGATGGCAACTTTGCCGGCTGGGCCTGGGGCGAGAACATCGGCTGGATACATTTGGCGTCCAGCGTACCTGTTGCATACAAAGTTCAAACGGCCTGGATTACAAGCTGTGTCGTTGATTTTGATGATTTGGGAAGGTTCTGCGACCTCTGGCTGCAAACCGGCTCCGGATTAAAGGCTGACTTTGACGGCAGCAATGACGTCGACTTTGAGGATTACCGCACGGTCGCTGATCTGTGGCTCAAGCTGTGCCCGGTTGGCTGGCCCTTGAAAGACTGATTACATAAGGTCCGACTAAAATGGCATCTTGTTAATACATAGTATTTTTGTCGGGAAAAAGCTGTAGTTTTTCCGAGCTGGGCGGAAGTCGGATTACAGAGATAATCTATCTTTAGGCACAACTTTTTGCGCATCCACACGTATCACCGGCTCCTCAGCCGTTAATACCAGACGGTAATTATAATATTAGGTTCGCTCTTTTTGGCCTGGATTTCACCCGTCACTGTGTTTGTTCGTTTTATTATAACACCCGGATTGTCTTTTAGCCACTTCGTGATTTGCTCGTCGAGAAAATCTAATGCGCCGGGATGCAGTTTTGTAAAGAAGGTTTTGACGCCTGAGACTCGGTTAGTGGAAGCTTTTTTCCCTTCCACTTTTTGTAGTGCCGGTTTGGGTACTTCAATCTTCGGTATCGTCGGCTGGGGCGTTTTTGCTGTGCCGCCGCCTCCCAATGGCAGTGGAGAATGTGAAACACTCGCACTGCTCTTGCCGTCGTCGAAGGGGATCGGTTTATCAAGGTTTTCGCCTGAGGGGATTGGCTGTTTGAGATTTTCGTTGCCGCCAACGTTACTGATGTCAAAATTATCCATAAACAATCCCTCTAAAAAAATTATATTTTGATAATGAAAAGTAGATATGATGAGAACCCGATTTTACGGTATGTCGTAAAATGGGAATGAGTACAGCTAACCGCCAAATGAAGATAATGACTCATTTTAGTCGGATAGCTCATTTGTTTTGTAGTTTTTTGAGGCTCTTTTTGGCTGCTCGGCCTCAGCTTTCTTTTTTTGGTTCGCCTTCTTGACCGGGCTTATCGGAATTTGCTTGTTCAGTTTCTTTCTTGGTCTCTTCAGCAACTTCCTGTTTTCCTTTTGCCTCAGCTTCCGTTTTGGCTTTTTCTGCTTCTGCTTTTGCTTTTTCGGCATCGGCTATCGCCTTTTGTGCCTCAGCTTTGGCTTTTTCAGCTTCAGCAGTTGCCTTTTGTAAATCAGCTTTTGCTTTTTCAGTTTCGGCCTTTAGCTTTTCAGTCTCGGCTTTTAGCTTTTCTATTTGAGTCTGTGCCTGCTGCACGGTGGCAGCAGCTTTTTCTGTGGCTGCTTGAGTATCTGCCTTTGCTTTCGCGGTTTCAGCTTTTGCTTTTGCGGTTTCAGCTTTTGCTTGTGCGGTATCGGTTTTGGCCTGCTGTTCGGTGGCAGCGGCTTTTTCTGTGATTATATTGGCATCAGCAATTGCTTTTTCAGCTTCGGCTTTGGCCTGCTGTTCGGCCGTAGCGGCCTTTTCGGCCTCGGTTTTTGCCCTCTTGACTTGCTCCTTAGCGTCTCTGACAGCGGCCCGCGCCTCTGCTTTTTCCGCCTCGGCCTTCATACGTGCTTCCTCGGCATCCCGGGCTTTGCGATCTTTCTCGCGTTTACCCTCTAACATATCAAACGGGTCCGTAAAGGAATTTCCGGCGGGAGATTCATGTTTTCTTTCTACCTCTTCTACCATTTCATCCCTGGGTATACCACTGGTGGAGAAAGTCGGAGTTAATATGAATATAGTCTCCACAGCCCGCTCTTCAAAATCTCTGCCGGAGAACAGCATGCCTATCAAAGGTAAATCTTTTAAGAACGGCACCCCGCGGAGGACGTCGCGCCTCTCGCTCTTCCTAAGACCGCCTATGATTAGACTTTCACCGGGCCTGATGCGGTTTTCTTTGTTGGTGATTTCTTTCTTGGTGACGATGGGCAACTGCTTTATGCCCTCGGGTGTTAGCTTTGAGCCGATTTTGATAGTTGTTTCAAGGCCTATGTAACCGTCCGCAAAGACGTGCGGAGTGATTTCAAGCGAGTCGACTATGTCTGCCCATTCGGTGCTAGTAGTAAAATAAGCGTCCCGCGTGCTTGTAAGGAATGTCTTATCGACCGGCACCCTCTGACTTGATGAGACTCTTGCCGTTTTGCCGTTGATGACTTCAAGGGTGGGATTCATCAGGATTTTTAGGTAACCCTGTGACTCTAATATGTCCACAACAGCCGTGAATTTATCACTCTTATAGCCAACGTTAAGACCCATTTTGGCCCGACCGAACTCCCTCATTGAAGCGCCGGGAAAAGCAGCGAGCGGGTCACTTTCTGTTAACCACTGGACAACATCTTTTCCAAAAGGCATGGCTGAAGGCATCGCCGAGATACTCTCGCCGAACAGGTTCTCAATAGCGGTGGTGGTTTCCCAGTCTAATGTCTTGTCCGCATAAACCTCGGAAATAAGACAACTGATTTTGACCTGAATCGGCGGGATATCGACCTGTTCTAATAGCTCGAGTACTGCATCGACATCTTCCCTCGTAGGGCATCTTACTATCAACTGATTAGTGGGGGCAACGCTGCTGACGGTGTAGTCCTTCATAGCGGTTGATTGGCCCTTTTGGTTGAAAATCAATGTGGCGAATTGCTTATGGACAATAGCTTCCAACTCGGCGGCGGAAAGGTGCCGGCAGAAGTAGAATAATTTGAACTCCGGTGCTCCGGCGACGACTTGCTCGACGATTTTGGGCGGCCCTCTGTAAATACTGGGCATGGGAATATTGGGCTCGGTAGTGGTCTCAACTCTGCCAAGGTCGTCGATGATATTAGTGGATTCCCTGCCAGCGGTTTTATCGGTTAGAAAATCCCCACACCCTCCGGTCCACAGCGTGACTATTACAGTCAAAACTGCGAACAGCCTTCCACTGCAGCTAAATATTTGGCTGCTTTTCATAATTGCACACCGTCTCATAGACTTCCGTCCAGACAGATTCTACTCCACTCAATTTAAGCGCATACATCATAAGCAAAGACGGTATACTCATTTATTGTATTGCATATTTCTTTATCGTCAAGGGTAATCTAAAAAAGTTAGCAAAAAAAATTGCTTTGATTTTACCCAAATTAACATTAGACCAAGCCGCGTTTTTGTGCTATTTTTATCGGATTATGGCACAAAAAAAGCAAAATAATGCAATTATTGGCTTTGTGGCACTGGGCTGTCCCAAAAATATTATCGACAGTGAAAAAATGTTGGCAGAAATTGTCCAGGCCGGTTTTTTGATAACCGAAGACCCGGATAATGCTGATGTTGTTGTCATCAATACCTGCGGCTTTATTGCTCCCGCAAAAGCCGAAGCCATCGAAGTGATAAAACACGCCGTCCACTGCAAACTCAATGGCGCTGTAAAAAAAGTCATTGTTGCGGGCTGTCTCTCAGAACGATTAGGCCGGCAGCTTTTCGAGCAGACTGACGGCATCGATGCCATTGTCGGACTTGGCCGGCGCGACAACATTGCTCAGATAATAGGAGACACTATTCGCTCCAGTCAGCCGGCAGCTTTCCTGGCTAAATCACCCCATACTATCAGCGATGACAGAACCAGGCTGCTCATTACACCAAGTCATTGGGCATACCTGCGAATCAGTGAGGGCTGTAACCATAAGTGCTCTTTCTGTACCATCCCCTCAATCAGGGGTTTGTTCAGAAGCAAGCCTGAGCAGCTCGTTATGGCCGAAGCCGCCGAATTGGTTTCAGCAGGAGTGGTTGAATTAAACATAATCGCACAGGACACGACATACTACGGCCGGGATTTGAAAATAAAAAATGGTTTGAGCAGGCTGCTAAATAAACTTGAGAGCATTGACCGACTAATGTGGATTCGATTGATGTATCTGTGCCCGTCGGGAATTGATGACCGGTTAATTGAAACGATTGCAACAAGCGAAAAAGTCGTCCACTATCTTGACATACCAATCCAGCACGCGAGCAGTGAAATCTTAAAAGCTATGCGCCGGCCTGATACCAAAGACCGACTCCAGCGGCTAATTGAGAAATTGCGTTCGGCCATCCCCGATTGCCTGCTGCGGACAACCGTAATAGTTGGTTTCCCTTCAGAAACCAACCGGCAATTCAAAGAGCTGCTGGACTTTATCGAATGGGCTGAATTCGATGCCCTCGGCTGTTTTAAATTCTATCCCGAATCGGGTACCATCGCCGGGGCAATGCCCGCTCAGGTACCTGACCGGGTAAAGCAGCAGCGTCTTGATGAGCTGATGCTCACCCAGCAGAAAATCGC
>CAYVIT010000065.1:5502-17968 GCA_964451425.1 uncultured Pirellulales bacterium | reverse complement strand
TACCAATAATAGCAATGAAGTTTTCACAGATTTGGGCATCATTATTTCCATCCTCCCTGGATAGGCACCGTGGCGACTGCACTGATGTTTCAGGCCACCAGACGCGGTTTTGACTTCCGGACCTTGTACAAAAAATCCTGTTAACGGTTTCAGTAATTATAGCATTTACAGGGCATTATAGTCAATACTTTTTCTGTTAGACATGCAACCGTACGAAGCGCTACGAAACCGATTCCTGCTAAATCTCGTCATGAAATTCCCATTCTTCAGAAATCTCTTAAGACCTGCGGATGGCTTCGAACAGAATAAGGTGTCTATAAATGTGTCCCAAATATTAAGCGTTATGTACCGTCTTTTACTCAGACTACATAATAACAACGAAAAGCGTAAGATTCTGTCACGCCAGCCCCTCACGTCCCACAATACCCGATACAATGTAAAATTAAACACTTAGATGCCACAGGACCGCCACTAACAGTCGGTTTGCCGACATATTTCAAGTCCTTTGCAGACACAGATGCACGACTGCCCAATAAGTTTGGGGAGGGTGAAAGTATTTAAGTTCGGTGGAGAAATGCCTCATCCCTTACGGTCGGTATCCTGTATTAAAGTTTTGGCAGCTCAGCCAGGCGGATTAATAAAATCCCGAGATAAATCCGGGTGTAAACAAATTCTGTAGAATAATCGCTCCGGCTTGTCCGAAGTCGCCAGCCGCAGCATCGTTTATCAGGCTTATCAATACTAATATTGCGGTTTTAGCTGTATTGCTACGGGATACATTCGTTAAATAGAGTTTTTACGACAATTATAGGTTGGTATTTTATTCACGGAATATTCAAGAAACTGTAAACGATAGTCCGAATAAAGCGTTATGACGTGACGTACGTAGTTTAATATTTTTTTGTATTTGTTTAGGAGAGTCCGAGATGCGCTTATTGGAAGAAGTAAAAAGATGGCTGGGCGAGATTACAGAGATTGCTCTGTTGCTGATTGCCCTTGCGATCATAGCCGAGATCCTGTTTGGCAGCACGGTCCAATTCTTTGGGGGGGTTATTCCGAACCTGACCGCTCTGCTTAATACTCTGGGCGACAACGGTCTTGTGGGCTTGATCGCTTTGAGTATTATTCTTTGGCTGTTCTATAGAAGAAAAGCGCCGGCCTAAAATCAGTTATGATTGTGCTTGGCGTCCCGGCAGGCCTGTGCTGCCAATGAGTGCGGTGGCGTTAAGAGGTTTTCCGGTTGTCGTAAGTTGCGACAAGGCAGACTCTGTGCCGGATAATGGGGCACAGCGTGCGGTGGCTGGATTAATAATTAATGCCTGAGGCTCTCATCGCGGCCAAGGCGGCTAAAAGAACCAGGACAAGAAGCGCGGCTCTGATTACCCGCATAAACTGTGTTCTGGGCTTCACAAAACGCCAAACAAAGAGCCAAATCGCTACGATCAGCGATATGCGTAATATAAAGGATATAATATCTCCAAGCATGGAGATATTATATCCTATTTTAACAGGCAAAGTCAAGTGTATTTTGCCTATATTAACAGGAAATATTTCATATCCTCTACGTCCCTCACAGGCTTTTCAGATAAAATTTTGTATAGATTAACAAGTTCATCAAGCCTTGATTTTAGAAGCTGATACCCTACTGCATTAACACAATTCTTCACGAACTAACACCCTATTTGATAGATTCAGAGATATGCTTCCAAATCATATGTTGACAATAAGCCCAAGTGGGATGTCAATAAGGTCGTTCCAAACACACATTAATTAAAAACTTTCAGTAACGGACCGATATTTTCATTTTTTTGCTTGAAGAAATACAAGCGGTTTGATAGAGACTTAAGCAGAGTGTTCTTTGACAAGGATATAACTTGGCTGCAGGTCCGAAAGTGGTGAACTTTTGGATAATCAAACGGGAACGCGGTTCAAAGCCGCGACGGTCGCGCCGCTGTGTGCGCCTGTTCCGATATGGAGATCGGGAATCCGAGAGGCATTTGTCCACTGTCCGCTGTGAGCGGGTGGGAAGGAGCCTCGAGGTAAGGCGCGAGTCAGAAAACCTGCCTGTGGTTTGATGTACCTTCTTATAGTGTTCTCGCGAGCTGGAACACTGTGCTTTCTGCGCCGAATGAAGCTGCTTTGGGATATGCTTGGCGCGGATAAGCGTCCGGTTTATTAATTTTTGAAACCGCTGTTCCTCTCGTGGGAACGGCGGTTTTTTTTATTGGTTTTGGGAGCCCTCGCGTTAAGGGCGGCAAGAGCGAAAGGAGGTTTATTTAGCACAGCGTTTAGCGTGAAAGGAGAATAAGTTTTCAAGAAAAAGTTTTGATTTTTTGAGGTGGAGGAACAACAGATGGCTTCGAAGGAATTGGTGAGTTTAATGTTTGTGTTAATGATAAGTAGTGTATCAAGTGCGGAGATTGCGACTTTTGACGATTTGAGCCTGGGGCCCGAACCCTACTGGAACGGCTCGGACGGTTCAGGCGGTTTTGTCAGCGGAAGCGCTACCTTTAACAATAACTATAATCCTACATATATGTCGTGGGACGGTTTTGCCTATTCAAATATTACGGATACGGCATCCTCAGGATGGACGGCACAGTATAACGCGATTACAGGAGGTGGAGAAGGCGGCTCGGCCAATTACGGGATAGGCTTCGACCCTACTGCATGCGGTTTTGGTACGGAGCTGCCGACGATGATACTGAATACGGCTGGCATTGTTGACGGCTTGTACGTTACGAACAATAACTATGCATACTATTCCATACTGAATGGGGATTTGTATTCGAAAAATTTTGGCGGTGACAGCGGCGATGACCCGGACTGGTTCCTGCTGACAATTACGGGTAAAGACGCGAGCGGGGCTGTGGTCGACAGCGTTGGTTTCTACTTAGCTGATTACCGGTTTGCAGACAACAGCCAGGATTACATCGTCAATACGTGGGAATACGTTGATTTGACGGAGCTTGGCATTGTGAAGAGCCTGGAGTGCAGCCTCAGTTCCAGTGACGTGGGCAGCTATGGGATGAACACGCCGGCATATTTTGCAATGGATACGGTTGTACCCGAGCCGGGGACACTGGCGCTGTTAGCGGCTGGTTTTATTTTACTTATAAGGAAATCCTCCAATAAATTTGGGGGATAAATATGAGGATTTTTGTTGTGCAGGTGATAGTGCTGCTTATATCGGTGTTTGCGTACACCGGTCCTTATACGGAGCCTGGAGTGAACGGCTATATCGGTGAGGACCATCGTCACGCTGACCCTGCGGACACCAATGCAGTCATCAATCCTATATTCCGGGCTTGGGCTACTTCGGTGGTCGATTATGCGCCTGCGCCCGGAGTGTTTGCTCTGTGGGCTGACCCAAACAAGGCGTTGGGGCCTGCTACGGGAGACAATTTTGATATTGTGAGCGTAGGCGATTTGAATTCAGTCCAGATTGGGATGGGTATGGAGCCGGGCCAGATAACTCTGTCATTTAGCGAACCTGTTCGCGATTGCAACGGTTATGATATTGTTGTTTTCGAGAACGGTTTGGTTTCTCTCATAAACACCGGCGGTGGTTCCATCAAGGGGCAGATGTTTGCTGAATTAGGATACGTGGAAGTGTCATCCAACGGTGTGGATTTTGTCCGGTTTCCATCTGTATCACTGACAGCGGGATTAGTTGGAATGTATGGCACGATTGAGATTAGTGACGTTTATAACCTTGCGGGCAAGCACCCCAACGGCAACGGTGTGTGTACCGGTACGCCGTTCGATTTGAGTAAAATCGCTGGTGAGGGGAGTGTTTTATCCGGTATTGTCGATATCAACAATATCAACTATGTTCGAATAGTTGATATTCCGGGCAGCGGGGATTTTGAGGACGAGGCGGTGAAACATATCGAGCCAAGTAGTTGGCCTGCATGGGATTACTATGCGAATAACCATTCGATTTACGATGCGTGGCTTACGTTGGAATCGGGCGGCGTGGATTTGGAGGCGGTGGGAGTTCTGGATGAACAGAATTATTCTGCTGATATCAACCTGGATGGGATGGTGGATATGTCTGATTTTGTTTTGTTTGGGTCGGCGTGGGGAAGCTGTTTCGGGCAGGTGAACTGGATAGGCAGGTGCAACCTGGCGGAGCCAAGGAATTATGTTATTGATAGCTTCGATCTGGCGGTTTTTTGTGCACAATGGCTGAAAGTGGAAGAATGGCGTGGGACAAAGGGCTTGTGATGTTTGCTGGAAAGAGAAAAGGTTTTAGTCTGGTAGAGCTGCTGGTGTCGATGTCGGTGATTTCGTTGCTGATGGCGATACTGGTGCCGGTTTTGGCGACGGCGAGATCGCAGGCGTGTGGGGCAATCTGCCAATCGAATCTTCGGCAGCTTTTCCTGGCCAACACGGGCTATTCTATTGAAAATGACGGCTATTATGTACCCGCGGCACCGGATATCTATTCGGAGAATGGCGGTAAATACCGATGGCACGGCGTGCGTGAGGGTGCGGACGAGGCGTTCGACCCGCGGCGGGGTCCTCTTGTTGGGTATCTGGCGGATGGTAAGGTCAAGGAATGTCCCGAGCGGGCTGATTTTGCCAGGGGCGGTTCGTGGGAGGAGAACTTCGAGCAAGGCTGCGGCGGATACGGGTATAACCATATCTACCTTGGGTCGAGAGACTGGGAGGACCGTCAATTTACGACTATTGAGCAGATGGAACTTGCGGGTTGGGAAACGACGAGAGCTACAGAAGTTGGTAAGCCGAGCGAGACATTGATGTTTGCGGATACGGCGATGTGCGTCGAGAAGCCGATTTTAATAGAATATTCGTTTGCGGAGCCGCCTTTTTATGTCTATAGGGGCCGGCCCATGACGAGCTTTTATCTTTCGCCATCTATTCATTTTCGTCATCGTGACAGGGCTAAGGTTGAATGGGCTGACGGGCACAGCGATTCTCGACAGATGGCGGGCCTTGATGGAACGAATGTTTATGATGTCGATTCAGCCCAGATGAAACTGGGGTGGTTCAAGCCGATAGATAATACGCCGTTTGATTTGAAATAAGGATTATATCAGCGTATAATTGTGGTGTGGAGAACGTAAAAATAAAACAGGTTGCAGCGTTTGCTGTGCAGAGCTTGAATCAGCTTCTGTGGCCCTCGGTGTGTGCCCACTGCGGCCAAAGCGTTTGTGAGACCGACAAGACTTTGTGTGCGGATTGCTGGGGCGAGCTTGTTGTCTGCGTGGGTGGTGATTACTGTCGGCGGTGCGGGCGGGATGCAAGCTTGTACGGGCTGGTTGAAGGGGCGTGTGGAGATTGCCAGGGTAAGGAGTTTTATTTTGACGAGATAGCACGAAGCGGCGTTTACGGAGAGGCTTTAGGTAAAATGATACTGTCCTTTAAGAAGGGGCGGACGGAATTGGATTCGATGCTGGGATTTCTGGCGAATTCGGCGCTGCAGGGAAGCGGTTTTTTCGACGAGGTAGAATTTTTTGTGCCCGTACCGCTGCACTGGACGCGACGTTTGTTTCGCGGGTACAATCAGTCTTTGATTATAACAAAGAAATTAGAGCATCCAAAGGCGAGAATCAATACCGAGCTTGTGCGCATTCGGCGGACGAAGTTTCAGCCTGTCGTGGCAAGTGCGGCGGCGCGGGCGAGAAATGTTGCGGGTGCCTTTGCGGTCCGGAGGGGACATCAACTTAGCAAACGGGCAGTATGCCTGGTCGATGATATCAAGACGAGCGGGGCGACGTTGAATGAGTGTGCGAAGACATTGAAAGAGGCCGGCGCTTCAAAGGTCTTTGCGCTGGTTTTAGCTGTTGCCGGGCAAAAGACAAGTTAATTGCAAACATTGAAGGAATTGGTATGACACAAAGACTTCTTATAACGAATTGCAGGTTGTTCGATGCTGCCGATGATAAACAGACGGTTTCGATTCTTATCGAGGATGGCATTATCAGGCAAGTTGGCGATGTGGATGGTGAGGCCGGCTGCGAGGTGTTCGATGCGTGGGCGCGAATAGCTGCGCCCGGATTTATCGATGTGCATATTCAGGGGGCGGGCGGGGCCGATGTGCTCGATGGGACAATCGAGGCCCTTGAGGCCATATCACAGACCTGTGCGCGGTTCGGGGTGACGAGCTTTTTAGCAACGACCGTATACAATGCGAACGGGGACAATGAACATCTCGCATTAGCGGCTGATTGCGCAGGTCGTGACCGCGGCGGGGCGCATCTTATTGGTATTCATCTGGAGGGGCCTTTTATCGCGGGGAATAAAAGAGGGATGATTCAGCCGGGTTGTATATGCCCTGCGTCGATGGATGTTCTCGATAAGATTCTGGATATGACGGCGGGGAAGCTGGCGATGATGACGATTGCGCCGGAGGTTGAGGGCAGCCTGGAGATAATTCGCCGGCTGGTGGATTCCAATATCGTGGCTTCTTTTGCGCATTCGGAGGCCAATTACGAGCAGACTCTGGCGGGAATTGCGGCGGGGATTTCGCATGTGACCCATCTTTTTAATGTGATGTCAGGCATTCATCATCGGTCGCCGGGGCCGCTCGTTGCTATCTTTGAGAATGACAAGGTAACGGCCCAGCTTATCGCCGACGGGGTGCATATCCATCCATCCGTTCTGAAACTTGCTTTCGATATACTCGGGCCTGAACGGGTAGTAATTATTACGGACGGGATGCAGGCGATGGGTCTGCCGAATGGCCAATATGTTTACAACGGTATCAAGTACGAATCCAAAAATGGTGCTGCCCGATATAAAGACGGGACATTAATCGGAACAGCGTTGGGATTGAGTGAGCTAGTCAAAAGATTTATCGGCTTTACAAATTGCAGCCTTGATGTCGCTGTCAAGATGGTTACTAAAAATCCGGCGAAGATATTGGGTATTGAGCATCGGAAAGGTTCGATAGCCGTCGGCAAAGACGCCGATTTAGTTTTGTTAGATGATGACCTTTCGGTGCAGACAACAATTGTCGGCGGCAAGATTGTGTTTGAAAAATGATTTTTCAGAAATAGTTGGTACAACCGGACTTTTCATTTAATTGATGCGTACATGCAGGTGTCCAACAGCCTCGTACCCATTCTCATCACTGCGTCTGACGGTAACGATGTAATCTCCGGCCTTGCGATATCGATGTTGTGTAATCGCGTAGCCGGCCGGGTTGTGCTGATTCGCATTGCCATCGGATTGCACTTTAACCGTTTCACTTCCATCCCCAAAATCCCACACTTCCCGGCCATACTGTGTTCCGAAGGACCGGACTTTGAACGTCACTTCATCGCCCCCCATTAGGCCGAAGGTGGGATAATAATTTGCGTGGATCGCCGGCGGCACGCGTTCGGGGTGCTTGCGGTCAATTACATAGACCACTGCAAAATCGTATGCGAAATTCCCAGCCGAATCCGTCACCTTCACAATCTCGCTATACTCACCCGCTCGCTCGTATACCCGCTTGATATTACTGCCCTCGGCTTTAGTCCCATCGCAGAACGTCCACTCGTATTTGTCTATCTTACCCACCCTGCACCAGCTCTTCGAAGCGTCAAGCTGGACTGTTTCACCGGTGTAGACCAAATGATGAGGTCTGGCCACCGCGATAATTTCGGGGCTGTACTGCTGCTGATAAGCCTGCCAGATGAATGCGTAGCCGTTTTGCGTGCCCCACTTGTCCGAAGGCTGCCTGCTGTTGATATCGAAGTGCAAATGGGACCAGCCTCCGCTGCCGCCTTCCTTGCCGACAAGCCCAATTCGCTGGCCCATCTTCACTCGCTTGCCCGGAATAACGGGTGTGGCAATCATCTGTAGATGGCTATAGCGATAGTACCAGCCGCGATCGTCGAGAATATAAACCACATCGTATCGCGGCTCGACGGGTGTGTCCTTATGTCCTTCGAGTACGTGCCCAGCTACGGAAACGACTAATCCGTCGGTTGCCGCGACTACCTCCACCACCCCTTCGGAACCGCCGAAGTCCAGGCCGTAGTGATAGTAGATGCTTTTCTGGCCGGGTATGTCACAGGCATTGACATAGCAGGGAACATTTGCCATCTGGGTATCGTTGGCGAACCACCTCTGCTTTACAGGGTAGACGAATGTGCCGGGGCGAATCCATGGCGAGCCAACGGGCCATAGTCGAAGCCGAGCGTCCTTAACAAGACCCCAAGCGTTGGCTGGGCTGCTGTTTTGCAAATAGCCCTTCGTGACCGGACAATCAATCTGGACACCGCCTATGACCTTCGGCAGATGATACGTCGAGGAGACCAAGGACACCGTTTGGCCGTTGACTTTTACTTTGACCTGAGCCCTGCGCACTGCGTTTCGGACCGAGTCGCGTTTTTCGGTTAACTCCAGAAGCGTCACCGTTACCTTGGTGCCATCGTGGAGTGTAACCTGTTGCGTTTGGCCCGTATCCAGATCGACTGTACGCACAAGAGGCTCAATTGCCGAGGAACCAAGAACCGATGTTGTTAATAAGCAGGACAATATGAAGATTGTAATTCTGTGATTCGAGTGCATTTTTTTCTCCTTTGGGGATCCTATAATTCACTCCTCCCACTCAACCGGATATGGAGATACCTTATTGCAGACCTTACCCTTCGCCGGCATCTGCTAAACAATAGCTTATAGTGTTTCGTATTTGATGACGGCGCGGTAGATTCCGTTGATGCGTTTTCCGTCGACGATGGTCGGGGGATATTTATCGTTTCTGGGCTGGAGCCGGATTTGGTTTTTGGGTTCGAAAAAGACCCTTTTGAAAGTTGTTTCGTGGGGCATTTCAAAACGGATGAAACAATCGTCGCCGCTGTGTACCTCAGCTGCGGGTGAGAAGACAATAATGTCACCTTCCTGAAATTTGGGCTCCATCGAATCGCCGACGACGCGGACGGCAAAGGCGTTGGGGTCGTGCAAATCGGGACAGCGGACATAGTCATCGGCGATGCCGACAGGGTAGTCGAGGTCGTTAAAATCAGTAGGGTATCCTGCGGAGACCTTGTTTATGACGGGTACCATTCGGCCTGCCGACAAAGGTGAGAGTCCCTTTTTGATATTCAGCTTGCTTTTTGCAAGGTGGGTCTTGAGGTTTTTCGGCCTGGTTTTTCTGCTCATGAGGTTCTTGACGAACTGCCGCCATTTCTGGTTCTCGGCCTCGACCGATTCGTATTTCTTTCGAATGTCGGACGGCATGCTTTCCATGTGTGCTATGTGGAGCAGCAGGCCTGACTTAAACTTGAGAATCTTTTCGAGTTTTCTGAGGAGCTTGTCGCTGGGCGGGTTGTCGACCTTGCCGGTCTCGATGGTCGAGAGATACGGCTTGGAAAAACCGATACGGCTGCCGACCTCATCGAGAGTGAGGTTCAACTCCTCACGCTTCTTTCTTATTATATGTCCGAGAGACATAATTATGATTTTAGCGGCAAGCCGGAGTGAATGCAACAAGAAATTTAGTAAATATGCAACAAAATCAAAAAATTATTATAGGGCCTAATGGTACCAATTTCCTGTATAGCGGTTCGGACACAGAGTAGGTCGGGATTGAAACTAATGTTCAGGCTATCGTTTTCTGCATAAAGCGAAGTGTACGATACGGTCAATGAGGTTTTCGTATGGAATACCGGCTTTTTTCGCCGCCTCGGCGACTTCTTCGCCGTAAGCGATATCGGGATTAGGATTGGCTTCCAGGATGACGAACTCGTTATCGGGGGTAAGCCGGAGGTCGATTCTTCCGTAGTCACGAATTTGGAGCAGGCGATAGACCTTTTTGCACGTTCGCTCAATTCTGCTGATAATAGGAGCGTCAAGTTCGGCGAAATCAAACCTGATATTCCATTTTTTTCGATATTCGGCATTCCATTTGACCCTGTACGTTGCGAGAAAGGGCCCCTCCGCCTGGTCGAAGTCGAAGACGCACTCGCGGATTGGCAGGACGGTGAGTCTCTTGTTGCCGAGGATGCTGACGTAAAGCTCTCGGCCCTGAATATACTCTTCAGCAATAACAGGCTGCTGCCATCCCTCGTGAACGAACCGGACCCGCTCCGTTAAAGCGGATTCGTTTGTAACGAGTGAGGCATTGGAAATGCCTTCAGAACTGTCTTCGAAGGCCGGTTTGACAACAAGCGGGAAGCGCAGGTTCTTTGGAAGCCGCAGCCGGCGGCCCGGAGAGATATTGACGAATTGGGGGACCCGTATACGATGTAAGCTGAGCAGCTGCTTGCACAATCGCTTGTCTCGACATAACATGAGTCCTGTTGCTCCGCTTCCGGTAAAGGGGACGCGGGTCATTTCGAGGAGAGCGGCGATGTTTTTATCCATCTGCCGGTCTCCAGCCAGTTGTTCCGTAAGGTTAAAGACGAGGTCCGGCTTCTGCTCGGTAAGGGCGTTGAGGGTTGTCGCGATATCATCTGCAGCCCCGAGGACGGAAACCTTGTAGTGCAGGTTCCGCAAAGTAGGGATGACGTGGTGTTCGGTAGAAGGGACTTTAGGAGGCTGTTTAAACTCGGGGTCACCATTCGGGATGGTCCACTCATCGACCAGGACAGTGATATTTTTTGCTTTTCTCATTGGCGACGGTTCTTTCTTCTTGTTTTAAGAGTATTACCAGCGATAGCAGTGAGAAGGGCGGTCAATCCTATGATTTCATCGTCCTGGCTGCTTCCGACGTATAAGCGGAGTACGTCGCAGCGCGCCACTAATATATTAAATAACTGATGAATGTGGTACTTTGGGTGTCCGGTCCACCGGGCGACACAGTCTACGAGCCGGCGGCGGTTCAGGCGAAGAAAAGCGGAGGCTTTCAGTGTTGTGGCATCAGATTGTTTTGTCCTGAAGATCTCTTTGAGACTGTCATCATAGAATCCTTGAAAGCCGGTACCGAGGGCTTTTCTTTTCCGTTCATAGTAGGCTAAGAGCGTTGACGTCATCCGCGAGGACGACCATGGGAGATTCTCCGAAGCGATGATTAGAGGTTTGCGGCTGTTGATGTTTGGCATTAGTCTGTCGATATATTTTAGCTTTTTGACGGCGGGCCAGTTTTGGTATTTCTCCTGCCACCGGCTCGCGGGCGTGAGCCAGACCGCGAATGTTTCGGCGAAGTCTTCATCCGGATGTGACTGGGCGTAATTGCCTCTTAGATGGATGACGAAGCGTCTGGAGTAGGGCTGACAATAATATGAGTCGGAATACTTGGACGAGAAAGGACCAAAAAGCTGGCGCCAGCGTGTTTTCCTGTAGAGTTCGTAGGCGTAGTTCAGTGCGTGTCCGCATTCGTGACGAATCAGTTTCATGAAATACTTTTCGGTTCCGCCTTCGACCTCGGCCATCATTTTGCGTTCGATACGTTTAAGTCGCGGGTGTGCAAGAAAGAAAGGGATTCCTATTATGGGGACCCTGTCGGGGCAGAGCCACTCATCGGCGAGGTAGCAGGGAGGATGAAATGATATGCCTTTGGCATCCAGCTCTTTATAGAGCCTGGAAACGAGCGGCTCGATGGACGAGCCCTCAATCTGCAGGCCGAGGTCACGGACCCGCATTTGTAGAATCTGCTCGTCGGAGAGTTTTTCCCAGTTTGTCAGTCTTGCTGCTCTTCTCATAAGCGTGTTTGTCTTAAGGCAATAAGATTCACTATCATTGTGCCCGTATCATAAAACCAGCACAGACAGCGTGTACACTATACAATTAGCATTTATAGCATAATCGGCACTTTCGGGCAAGAAAAGGAGATTGCTGCAGGTTTTTTCGAGGTCGAAGTATTTTCCCGGAGGCGGTTGGCTATTGGGCAGCGCAGAGCAGAAAAGAGCGCGACAGAATCAGTGACCCATCAATTTGCGGCGGGAATTTAGCTCCACAGATCTTCGATGAGTATTTTGATGCCGAGAGCAATGAGGACCAGACCCCCGATGGCTTCTATCTGGCCCTCGAAGAAGTGGCCGATTTTCTTCCCGATGTACACGCCGAGATAGGAGAGGGCGAAGGTTACCAGGCCGATGATTGTTACGGCCAGCGCTATTGAGACCTGCAGGAACGAAAGTGTTATGCCGACGGCGAGGGCATCGATGCTGGTGGCCACTGAAAGAAGCAACAGGACGAAGATGTCGGCGGGATTAAAATTTTTTCTGGGGGAAGCTATTTTGAACGACTCGTAAATCATTTTCCCGCCAACCGCAGCCAAAAGCCCAAAGGCGACCCAATGGTCGTAGTCGGCAATGTGGTCTCTTATGGTCAGTCCCGCCAGCGAGCCGACCAACGGCATGAAGGCCTGGAAGGCGCCGAAGGACAGGGCCATTCGCAGGGCGTGTTTGACCTTTAGCTTTTTGTAGGCGGTACCGCTGACGATGGAGACGGCGAAGGCGTCCATTGCCAGTGCGAGAGCGATAATCGTGATTGTGATTAAACCCATAACGGCGGTCTTTTGATAATGTTAGTTTTGTTTTAGCATTTTGTCGATTGCTGCGGCGAG
>CAYVIT010000065.1:0-5402 GCA_964451425.1 uncultured Pirellulales bacterium | reverse complement strand
AGATGGCCAAGGATATGGCCATCAATACAACAAGCAACCAGCGAAGTGTTGAGCTGAACGTTTGTTCTTCACGGAAGATTAAATCGTTTTCTTCAAGCACTGCTTTTGCCTGTTATAGTCCTTGGGACTTTTTACGGAGAACAACGCTATTTGAGCATTATAGCAGTTCCGGGCCATTCATCTACGGCTTACACTGTTTGCAGGGTCGTTTGCCGGCTGCTATTGCCTCGTCCCTGGTACTGAACGTGACGAGATTTGCGGGCTTTATTCTTTGGACCCAGCGGCAGTCGGGTTTGTGGAAGACCTTGCTGTTTTTCGAGGCGACATATCTGTATTTTGCTGTTGTCGGTTTAACAAGCGGTGTGGTTTGCTTGTCGGGGACGATTGGCAAGGCAACGGCAATATTGTTGGCATCTGCGGATTTGGCGCCAGGTGGATTAGCGATACGGTAATCTGCGATGAATGAATCGACCTGCTCCAGAACTACCTTAGTAATTGTGGCAGGCATATTCTGCACGGATACCGCCTGCATTGCTGCTTTCGCTTTCCAGACATCGGCCTGAAAACCGAGCTTTGGCTGTGTTTCCAGATGAACCGATCTGGCTAATGACGTTTGAACACGGAAGACATGCTGCTGCGAATTATCGAGCTTAAGCACGTTGATGTCGATTCTAAGTTCAGGGGAATGGATGAAGCGGCCATTGTACATCAGAGGTATCTGAGCGATACCGCGCAGGTTGAGCTTGATCTCAATTTTGCTTTTCAGCTCCTTCAATGCTAATCCGTATTTTTTTGCCCAGGCTTCCGGCATTGCAATATAAACGTGCAATCCCTTTATGCCCGCGAGTTGTGGGTGATGTCGGGCAATCAATGGGCGGGACAGATCCTCGGGCAGCGAAGGAGCATCCTTTGCGAGTGCGGGGACAGTAAAAATGGTTGTGATGACAGCAAGAATGAGAATGTGGTTTGCGGTTCTCATAATTCCCCTCTCTTTCTAATAAATTAGTTTCAAGGCCCGCCCAATAAATTGGGTGGCTCAACAACTTCGATACTTTATCTAACACCTAATGCTTTGTTGACGGCGGCTTTCATTTTTGTCAGACCGATCTTGGCTACGTCCAGCGGGTCCTGTTTCCAGTAGTCCGGGTTGAACAGCTCCAGCGACAGCACTGCGCGGTTTCCTGCGGCGCACAGGTCGCGGAGGATTTGGGTCAGCGGTGCGATACCGTCACCGGGCATGACGCGGTCACGGTCGCCAATCCTGTCCCGCGGCGGGTCGGCGGGGTAGTCGTTCATATGTAAGACCTGTACGGCGTGGGCGCTTAGCTGCTTTAGGCCTGTGAAGTCGGACCCTCCCTTGTAGATGTGATAGACGTCGGGCAGAAAACAGGCTTTTGGGTGGCCGCTCTCGATGACGACGAACATGCACTGTCCCAGACGGTGCATGTTTTTAGAAAAGCCCCACAGCTCAATCTGCGGGACGACGCCGGTTTTGTCGCCGAGTTCGAGAAGTTCGCGATAACGTTCGGCGGCCTTCATCAAATCGAGGCCCGGCTCTCTGGTAGCACCGGCGGGCGGCGCAGCGATGCGCTTGCCGCCAATTTGGGCCAGTATGTCCATATCACGTTTTGCCTCCTCGAAGCCTTTAGCGCGCTTGGCGTCGTCGTCTATAATCCACTGGAAGAAGCTGATGGCACCTTCGACTGTGAGTCCCAGGTCTGCGATGCGCTTGCGCAGGTCCTTTAGATTTCCGCCTGCGCCGGCATATTCGTGGATTTTGTGTACCCAAGGCTCGATGGCCCGGTAGCCGGCCTTTGCGGCGATTTCGATTTCTTTATCCAAAGCCAGATTTTGCCCGCGGATGGTGCTGGTGTTGAAGCAGTATTTGAACGGGGCCGCGGCCCTGACGGCGGCTTCGGCTGTTTTGTCAGTGATAGCAGCCGTCGTGGTGGCTGCGATGACGGCACCGGTACCGGCCAGCAATTGACGTCGCGACAGGTTACGTTTAGTCATAAGTAACTCCTCCTTCTAAAAACTTTCAGATTCGTATCCATATATTCAGGCGATAAGAACGAAGGCCTCGGTGACATCCATGCCTTCGTTGATGCCGAGGTTTTTTGCCTTTTCGTTTGCCTTTGTTACTTTTCGGTTCGGGAAACGGTCGAGTGTGCCGATGGGATTGTCCGGGGAGCTTTCGACGATTGCGGCGGCGATGCCGTACCCCTGACAGGCTTCGACATCGATGGCGGGACAGGCCAGAAAGCCTTTCTGGCCTGCAACCAATAAAATGTTGAAACCGGACCATTTTGTCTGCACGCCCTCAACCAGCCCGTTCGGTGTTTGATATGTCAATGTGTTTATTTGCATTATCGTCTCCGTGAAAAACCGTTTTTCAAACAAGGAACGAATCGCTCGTCAACGAACCATTTTTCAAACGGGTGTTCCGAGCAGTTCTCCGAGTTCGGCGAGTTTTTCCTCGAGCAGTTCTTTGGATTTTGCTTCGATGTTCAGCCGGAGCAGCGGTTCGGTATTGCTGGGGCGACAATTAAACCACCAATCTTTATACTGGATAGCAACGCCGTCGAGGTAGTCGATTTTCGCATCACGGTATCTTCTTGTGAGTTCATCCATTTTTGCCTTTTTGCCCTCTACCTTGAAGTTTATCTCGCCGCTGTGGTAGTACCTTCTTAACGGCTCGATAAGCCGGCTTATGGGGACGGCAGCTTCGTTGACAATATTCAATACGTGCACGAGGGTAATAGCTGCCGAGTCGGCGCAGTAGTTGTCGCGATAATAGAAGTGGCCTGAAAGCTCGCCGCCGAAGACAGCGTGAGAGTCGCGCATTGCCTTTTTCATAAAGGAGTGTCCGACCCTTTCTCTTCGCGGCGTGCCGCCATTTTTAATAATCTCTTCGGCGACGACCCAACTGCTGCGCAGGTCATAAACGACCGTTGCCTTGGGATTAACCTTGAGGAAATAGGGCACCATTAAAGCTGTCAGCAAATCGCAGCTTATGTTAGTACCCTTTTCGTCGACCATCATCAGCCTGTCGGCGTCACCATCGAAGCAAATCCCGAAATCGCAGCTTTCTTTCTTCACGCCCCTTTTTACCTGAGCAAGATTTTTTTCAACGAGGGGATTCGGCTCGTGTTTGAATTTTCCGGTCAGCTCAAAATTAATTGGTACAATGTCTATCTTCAGGTCACCGAAAACAGCCGGCACCATTTTGCCTGCCATGCCGTTTGAGGCATCAATGGCAATTTTAAGCTTTTTTTTGCTCGGCCTGTAAAACTTCAGCACATGATTTTTATATTCTTCGGTCAAATCGAGGTTCTGAACCGAAGCTGTACTTTTTGCTTTTGTGTGAGGCAATGCCGTTGCGATATGCTCTATATCTTTTAAGCCGGTGTCGGCGCCGACAGGCGCGGCACCGAGACCGGATATCTTAAAGCCGTTATACCTGGCCGGATTGTGCGAAGCTGTGACCTGGACGCCGCCGCATGTCCCCAGGTGATTGATTGCAAAATACATCTGGGGCGTATCGATCATTCCTATGTCGATGACATTTGTACCGGTCGAATTCATCCCTTCGATGAGGGCCTGCGCTATCTTTTCGCTGTGCGTTCTCATGTCACGCCCGACACAGAGTGACTGTGCATTTTTCTGGCCTCTCTGGTAGCCGCGAAGCAGGGAGCGCAGGAACCGGGCTGAAGCGTAGCCGATTTTCCACGCCGCCTCTTCATCGAGCTGGTCGGGATAAATCCCTCTTATATCGTATGCCTTGAAGATTGCAGGGTCCATATTATATCATGCAAATCCGAATATCGAAAATAGAAATTCGAAACAAATCCGAAGTCCTAATATCAAATGCTCAAAACATTATACGAGTTCATAACAGATTTCGCATCATTTATCAGGTATTTTTTACTATATTTCGCCGTAAGCGGAAAAGTCAATAAGGAATGTGCAAAATGGATAGGTGGGCTAAACGGCGGTGTAAATAAGGTATAGACCGGCTAATGAGATGAGTACGCCGCAAATTTTCTTGACGATTATGGTGGCTCTGGATTTCTCGTTCCAGTTCATATACCGCTGGACGAGCTCGGTGCAGGTGCCTGCCAGAACAATGACCGAGCAGTGTCCGAGGCCGTACATGAGCAATAACAGAACTCCGTAGACAAGCTTTGTTGATGCGAGCCTGAATGTTACAACCAGCATTGGAGCCATATATGCAAAGGTGCAGGGCCCCAGGGCGATGCCGAAGACCAGGCCGATGATAAAGGCGGCCAGCAGTCCTTTTCTTTTCATTCCGATTTGGCCCGGCCCGGACCAGGGTATGGGGATTATACCCAAAAGGTGCAGACCGACGAGAAAGAAGATGACTGCGACGAAATAGTTGCCGTATTTTCCAACATCACCCATCATACGACCGGCCGCTGCGGTAATCGCACCGATACCTGCGATCGTTATCAGGATACCTACGGCAAACAGTGTTGAAGTGGCAAAGGCGCGCTTGGTCGAAATTCGGCCTTGCTCGTTAATGAAGCCGACTATCAAAGGAATGCTCGCTAAGTGACACGGGCTGAGAATAATACTGAGAATTCCCCACACGAAGGCCGCTGCGAGAGCTATCGCCGGTGTGCCTTCCACCGCATGCGTTAACGTTGTAAAAAGCTGTGGTATCATTTTTATTTCAGTTCCACACCGTGCTCTTTCCACTTTGCCAGGATATCTTCTTTGGAGTAAAAACCTTCGTGGCGGAACAATTCCCTGCCTGATGCATTGTAGAATATCTGTGTGGGTATGACTCGAACGTGGTACTTATTGATGAGGTCGAGATTTTCCTCGATATCAATAACTTCCACTCTTAGCCTACCGGCATAATCGTTTTTGAGCTGTTCGAGTATAGGGGCCATCAGTTTGCAGGGGATACACTTTCCGGCTCCGAGGTCAATTAAAACTGGCAGTTCTTTTTGCTGCGGGGCGGGCGGCGGGGAGTTGGGGGACTTTTCATTGTTATTGGTATTTGTCGGGCTGTGAACATCGACCTGTACGACCACATTTGGTGACGTTGTTTGCTTTAGAATGACTACAAGAATAATTGCGAGGGCCAATGTTGCTACAATAATGATTTTTATTGTATTGCTCATTTTCTGTCACCTTTCAAATTATGCTTTAATTGAGAAAAGCCTGAGATTATGCGAGCATTTTTTTGACTTCACCCGGGGAGGGCACTTTGCCGACGACTTTTACCTGGCCGTCAACAGCCAAAGCCGGTGTCATCATAACACCGAATTTCATAATGTCGTTGATATCCGTTACTTTTTCGATTTCATATTCGATGCCCAGCCCCTTGGCGGCGGTTTCCGTTCGTTCCGCCAGCATTTTGCATTTCGGGCATC
>CAYVIT010000064.1:6125-18017 GCA_964451425.1 uncultured Pirellulales bacterium | reverse complement strand
ACTCTCGTAAACACATTTTCACTATTGGTTCTATAAACGCAAAATTTTCGATTATGTGCGTTTTTTTGTTGCAATTCCCGGACTCTTTTTGTAATAAAAGTCCTCGTTAATGTGCCGGGCTTAGGGATTTAGTGCCGGACTAATTAGAATTTGTAACCTTTTAACATGGAGGATTTTTGCAATGGCAAAGAAAAAAGAGTCTTTGGTAGTGGCCAGTAAAGTCAAAGCCTACGTCAAGAGCAAAAAAATGATGACATCATCCGACGCGATTGGAGCAATCAGCGATAAGGTCTATTGTATGCTCGATGACGCAATTGCTCGAACAAAGGCCAACCGTCGCAGCACAGTCAAGCCGCAGGATTTGTAGAATCCGATTAGAATCTTACGGCGTCTTGCTTCTTACAGAGCAGACAAGTTTTGTGCTAACACCTTGTGATTAAACATCTTAGGATAGTGGCGTTTCTATTTAGCTCAGGCTGTTCCTCTTTTTACAAAGTGGAACAGCTTTTTTGTTCCGGATATATCTATATATACAATTACCCTGCTTTCATCCGCAAACACTTATCTGTCTTAAAAGAAAACGATTGACTATCATAAAAACTATCAGACTGGAAAACCTGGCCATACCAAATTTGTATATGTCGTCTTAGATTTCAGCTACTGACCCATAAAATCCCTATTATCAGTACTGCAACTCACATTTTTAGAAAAATTATTGAACCTGCCTCTACAAATATTCCGATTTATATAGCGGGAATTGGCATAAATTATAGTATTTTTTGCAGGCTTGAACTTAAGGTTGTGCAATTTCCTGCCGATAAATTGCTTAACGATATACTGCAATTGGCTGTGAAACCGAACAACTTTGAGAAGAATGCCCTTGTTATGACCGGGCTTAAAAGAATCAATTGTAACTCCTTCTATGACAGAAGGTTACGATAAACAACCGGTGGATTATATGAAAGTTTTCATGTTAGGTTGGGAGTTTCCTCCATTTATAAGCGGCGGTCTTGGTACCGCCTGCTATGGACTGACAAAAGCACTGGACCAACTTGGCATACAAGTAACTTTTATTCTACCAAGAAAAGTCGACAGCAAATATGCCACCCACGTGAAACTATTAACTCCCGGAGCCCAGATTTCGACAAGCACCCTGGAATTCAAGGAGCTAAAAAACGTAGTATTTCACACTATCAACTCACCACTACAGCCCTATTCGACTCCGGATGTTTACCAGCGCCGAATCGAAGAAACTCTAAGACAAAAACATGAAGGCAAAATTAATGCAACCAATTGGCTTTCCGGCGCTCCAGACTACGCCAATGATATGCAAACTGAGGTCCACCGTTATGCTGCGGCTGTCGTTGAATTAGCTGGAAACGAGCAGTTTGACATTATTCACGCCCATGACTGGATGACCTATCCTGCAGGTATCGCGGCTGCGGCAATAACCGATAAACCACTAATTGTCCACGTACATTCGACAGAATTCGACCGCAGCGGCGAGAATGTCAACCAGATGATTTATAACATCGAGCGGGAAGGCATGGAGCGAGCGGATAAAGTAATCGCTGTCAGCTATTATACCCGCAATATAATAATCAGCCGATACGGCATTAGCGGCGACAAAGTTGAAGTAGTATACAACGGCGTGGAGCACAACGGCAACGACAGTTGGGCTTTAGCCGGAACCGGTATTAACAAAGATGAGAGAATTGTCCTGTTTTTAGGCCGAATTACCATGCAAAAAGGACCGGAGTACTTTCTTCAGGCAGCCAAGAAAGTCCTGGATATGGTGGATAATGTCAAGTTTGTTATGGCTGGCTCCGGTGATATGATGCACCGTGCCGTCGAGATGGCCGCAGAACTCGGCATCGGACACAAGGTCCTGTTCACAGGCTTTCTGCGAGGCGAGGAAGTCCGAAAAATATATAAAATGGCTGACTTATATGTGATGCCTTCGGTATCAGAGCCATTCGGGATCGCACCACTCGAGGCGCTGGACAACGATGTTCCTGTCATAATAAGCAAGCAGAGCGGCGTATCAGAGGTTTTGATGCATGCCCTTAAAGTCGACTTCTGGGATGTCAACGAGATTGCCAACAAGATTATAGCAGTATTAAAATACCCACCGTTGGAGATGACACTCCGAAATCACGGCAATTTTGAAGTTAGAAGACTACGGTGGAAAGACTGTGCGAAGAAGTGTGCGAAAATTTATACGGAAACACAGATGCAGTCTGAGAAATATGTCTCGTGAAGCGAAACATGAGATAAGGTGATTGGAAATATGGCTTCGATTTGTTTCTACTTTCAAGTACATCAACCCCTTCGCTTGAGGCATTATACAGTATTCGACAAAAACGCCCAATATTTCGACGATTATAAAAACTCTTCCATCTGCAGGAAGGTGGCAAATAAGTGCTATCTCCCAGCCAATCGATTGCTGCTGGATTTGATACGACGGTTTGAAGGCAGATTCAGGATAGCGTACAGCATAACCGGTGTTTTATTGGAGCAGCTGCATTCGTTTTCGCCGGAAGTTATAAGCACCTTCGATGCCCTGGCCGAAACCGGCTGCGTGGAATTCCTGGCTGAGACGTATTATCACAGCTTGAGCTTTTTATACTCTCGCGACGAATTCATAGAACAGGTCAATAAACACGTCGAAACCATCGAATATATGTTCGGTCAAAAACCCCGGGTATTTAGAAATACAGAACTGATTTACAATAACGACTTAGCCGCCCTTGTCGAGTCACTTGACAACTTCGACGCAATAATAACCGAAGGTGCAAACTACATCTTAGGCTCAAGAAGTCCAAATTTTGTCTACCACCCCAAAAACTGCAGCAGGTTAAAGCTGCTTTTGAAAAACTATTCGCTCAGTGACGATATTGCCTTTAGATTTTCAAACCGCAACTGGTCAGAATGGCCTTTGACGGCAGAAAAATACGCACGATGGATAAACAATGTGAACGGTAACGGTAATGTCATCAACCTGTTTATGGATTATGAGACATTCGGTGAACATCAATGGGAAGATACGGGCATATTCGATTTTATGCGGCACCTGCCGGAATATATCCTAAAGCATCCGGACAACGATTTCAAAACGCCCAGCGAAATAGCCCGGTCTTATGAGCCCGTCGACACGGTAGATGTTCCGCATCTTATAAGCTGGGCCGATACCGAAAGAGACCTCTCGGCCTGGCTGGGAAATGCAATGCAATCCAACGCCATTCACGAACTCTATCGAATGGAAAATAATATCAAGAAAACCGGTGATGAAAAAATCATTACCGACTGGCGAAAACTACAGGTATCAGACCATTTCTATTATATGTGCACAAAATACTTTGCAGACGGTGATGTGCACAAATATTTCAATCCGTATAACTCACCTTACGACTCTTACATAAACTTTATGAACGTATTAAACAATCTCCAAAGCCGGTGTTCCAAACAGAGGCCGGCAGATGCAAAAAGTATCTCACACAAAATCCCAAAGGGCAAAAACTATCCAAAGAAGAAAACAACTGAGAACGTGTTTTGTACGCCTTAAGATGACCCATAAAACAAACGCGTATCTTGTAAGCAGTGAAGTATGTCGCGTTCGAGATACAGGATACCAGATGCAAGGTACGAGATGCTAACATCACAAAAAGCCGAAGACATAACAATTGCATCCATATCAACCGCTGATGAGTCTGTCGAGAATCTGTTGACCAGAGAATGGCTGCTAACCAACGAGCGAGGCGGCTATGCATCGTCAACAATTATCGGCTGCAATACCAGAGAATACCACGGCTTGCTCATCGGCTCACTTAGTCCACCTGCCAATCGAATAATGGCATTAGCTAAATGTCTGGAGATGGTGATATTTAAGGGAGAGAACATAGTAGACGGGCTACAAAATGTGAACCAGCAGAAGGTATTCAGCCTTTCAACCTTCGAATTCAACGAAAAATTCGCACCACAAGGTTTCGTGCATCTTGTACGGGTCCGCCGGGATATCGGACTGCACTTCTATTATGAATTTGGCAAAATCAAACTTACCAAATCCGTGTATCTTCTCCGCGATACGGATACAGTCGCCCTTGTGTATGATTTTACCGGCGTTCAAGAACCTGTTGAGTTCGTTTTACGTCCATTTATCGGCTTAAGGGATTTCCACACACTGCAAAGATTAGACGCACCATTATGTTCAAAATGGGTCGGGCATAGTATGCTGATTCGCCATGATGTGCCGGGCAGCTGTGAGTTATTTCTTAGATGTCCCTCTATGAACTTCGAAAAGGATGAACAATGGTGGTTCAATTTCGTGTATCGAAAAGAGAAACAAAGGGGCCAGGATTTTACCGAAGATTTATGGACGCCTGGTTTTTTTAAGTGCCAAATCCCATCAAGCAAGCCGACCAAAATTATTTTCTGGGCTAATCTGAGTCCTCCCGAGTCAGGCTGCGACCTTGAGAAGTTAACAAAAACCGATGTTGAGGCGGTTCTTGAAGATTTGAGCAGGCACCAGAGTGTTGCAACAACCGCCTGTCGAGAGCCTCCCGGACCAGCGACTGTAAAAAACGGCGATACAAAACTTAGAACACTTTGTTTAGCCGCAGACCAGTTTATTACAAAACGCCAAACAAACGGCGATGATGAGCCTATCAAAAGAACAACTATTGTAGCGGGTTTCCCCTGGTTTGCAGACTGGGGCAGGGATACTTTTATATCCCTGCCGGGTTTATTACTCTCAACACGCAGGTTCGACGAAGCAAAGTCGGTTTTGACTACTTTCGCCGCTGCGGCAGATGAAGGGATGATTCCAAATCGTTTCGACGACCGCACAGGCACAGCTTATTTTAACAGTGTCGATGCTTCCCTTTGGTTTATCAACGCGGCTTTTCAATACCTAAATGTTACCGGCGATTCAGAAACCTTCACTCAGCAGCTTCTGCCGACAATCCGCTGGATTACAGACTCTTACCACAACGGTACGCGGTTTGGTATTTGTGCCGATACCGATGGGCTTATAACAGCAGGCAATGCAGAAACACAGCTAACCTGGATGGATGCCAAATATGACGGTGTCGCTTTCACACCTCGGTATGGGAAAGCGGTTGAGGTTAATGCCTTGTGGTACAACGCTCTTTGCCTTATTGCTCAATTTTATGCCGACCGGGATATAAAGAATATGAAGCATTACAAGTCTATGGCAGAGCAGGTGAAGATGAGTTTCTGCAAATTATTCTGGAATGAAGAAACGGGCTGCTTAAACGATTGTATTTCGCCCGATGGTTCAGTCGATTCAACACTTCGGCCAAACCAAATATTTGCCGTTTCACTTCCATTTTCACCACTGTCACCCCGGCAGCAAAAGTCGGTGGTGGATGTGGTACAAAAAGAGCTGCTCACGCCTTATGGCCTGCGAACGTTAAATGTTCAAAATAGTCACTATAAAGGGACATACACAGGTCCACAAAAACAGCGAGATGAGGCTTACCACCAGGGCACGGTCTGGCCCTATTTGATAGGACCATTTGTTGAAAGCTTTTTGAAAGTCAATGATTTCAGCCGAAAAAGTAAAAGAAAGGCGGCGGAATTTATCCGGCCTCTGATGCAGCATCTGACTCAACAGGGCTGCATCGGCAGCATCTCGGAGATATTCGATGGTGACGCCCCACACAATCCAAGAGGTTGTATCGCTCAGGCATGGAGCGTAGCTGAACTGATAAGAGCATACCTGTTAATACAAAATAATACACAGGCTGGTAGAGTGGGGCTTGCCACACCACCATAAAATTGGTAGGCTTAAGCCAACCCTACAGCTTGACTGCACTTCTTACATCACTTATAAAGGCTGAAATCTCTGCAAGCATTTTTTCTTTGTTGTCCAAATTGCTCTCAATCAACGCAACTATTTTTGAACCGATTATCACACCATCAGCCCCTGCTGAGGCCACTGCTGCAGCGTGCTCGGGCTTGCTGATTCCAAAACCAACACAAACAGGAACATTGGTTAGCTTTTTAAGTTTGCCAACGAGTTCTTCAATCGTATCAGAGAGCTTTTCCCTGCTGCCGGTAACGCCTAACAACGAAACGGTATAAATAAAGCCGGTAGTTTTGGAAGCAATCAGCTTCATTCTCTTTGTGTCAGTATTCGGCGTAACCATAAAAACAGTATCAAGTCCCGCTTTAGCTGCAGGAGCTGTAATTTCATCCGCGTCATCGATACTCAAATCAGCGACCAAAACACTGTTGACGCCGGCCTGGTAACAATCGCTGAAAAATTTCTCCGCTCCGTACTGGTAAATCAAGTTGTAATACATCAGCAGTCCGATTGGGATATCTTTGTAATCCTTGACCTTTCGGATAAATTCCAGCCCCTTTGCCACATTCATCCCGCTGTTCCTTGCGCGAATATCAGCTTTTTGAATTGTTGGTCCATCTGCTATCGGGTCGGAGAAGGCAATGCCGAGCTCCAAAACATCAGCCCCTGCATCAATAGCCGTTTTCACGATTCGCACACCTGTATCAAAATCCGGGTCGCCGATTACGAAAAACGGTATCAACGCCGCCCTGTTCAAATCTGCTAATTCGGAAAAAACCTGCTTATATGTCTTCATAATCTTGTTCCTCGTAGCTTGTGATTTGTGAACTATGAACTATGAACTCATAACTACGAACTCATTAAAGGTCGGCGTTTCTCCACAATGGAAACATCCTTATCACCTCGACCGGAAAGGTTTACTACTGCAATTGTATCAGAGTCCAACCTGCCTTTTTGGCTGCAAAGGAACGCCAGGGCATGTGCGCTTTCCAGGGCCGGCAGTATTCCCTCAGTCTTGCTCAGCAATTCGAAAGCATCAAGTACCGCATCGTCTTCTGCGGCAACATATTCGGCCCTGCCGGTATCTTTTAACAGGCAATGCTCCGGCCCAACAGCCGGATAATCCAGCCCGGCACTTACCGATTCGGTCTCATAAACCTGCCCTTCCTCATCCTGCAGCAGATACGCTTTTGCACCGTGCAGGATGCCAACCCGTCCAGCCACCAGTGTCGCAGCATGTTTGCCGCTGTTTAAACTCCTACCGCCGGCTTCAACGCCGATTAGCCTGACATCCTTGTCATCCAAAAAGGCCGAAAAGATACCTATTGCATTACTGCCGCCGCCGACACAAGCGACAACCATATCAGGCAGCTTGCCAATTTCTTCCAGGCACTGCTGCCGTGCCTCTTTGCCGATACAGATTTGAAAATGTTTTACTATCGTTGGATACGGATGCGGCCCACAGGCTGAGCCGAAAAGATAGAACGTATCGGTAACATTTGCCGTCCAGTAGCGAAGCGCGTCGTTGATGGCGTCTTTGAGCGTCCCTGTCCCGCCTTCGACAGAAATGACTTCCGCACCGCACAGTTTCATCTTATGGACGTTAACACTTTGTCGCTCGATATCGACAACGCCCATAAAGATTTTAGTTTCCATACCAAGAAGGGCCCCAATCATCGCCGTAGCCAAACCGTGCTGGCCTGCACCGGTTTCCGCAATGAGTTTGGTTTTTCCCATATACTTCGCCAAAAGCCCCTGCCCGAGTGTGTTGTTGACCTTGTGCGCACCGCCGTGCAGGAGGTCCTCGCGTTTCAGGTACACCTTAAAGCCGACATGCTTGCTGAATCTTCTTGCGTAATAAAGCGGACTGGGCCTGCCGGCATAATCTTTAGAAAGCTTCGCCAGTTCAGAAACAAACCGCTCATCCTCATAGAAGCGATAAAACGCATCCTCTAATTCTTCCAGTACCGGTATCAAGACCTCCGGCACATAAAAGCCGCCATAGTCTCCGAATCTGCCTTTATATTTCATACTTCGTACCCTTTCTTGTGTTTCGTATCCCGTGCGACGGGACAAAGGTCACCACTCAACCTCTCAAATGTCGAATATTTTCGAATAATTTTTTCATTTTCTTATGGTCTTTTTTACCCGGCTCAGCCTCAATACCGCTGCAAACATCAATCCCATAAACTCCCAGTCCAGCCGCCTCCGCTGCATTATCGGGATTTATCCCGCCGGCCAAAAAAACACGCTTGTTGATATGACCAATAACATTCCAGTCGAAGGTCAGGCCGGTGCCGCCGTACTTCTCAGGGTCAAAGGCATCCAGCAAAACAGCATCCGTGAAAAAATCATCCGCTTTCCTGATGTCTTCCTGGTCTTTTACCCGTATCGCTTTCATTATTTTTACATTATGAGAAAAAAATTGTTTGCAGAACCCCGGGTCTTCATCGCCATGCAATTGCACCCAATCCAATTGGCACAGTTTTTGTATTTCGAGGATTTTTTCTATCGACTCATTCACGAAAACACCCGCAATATCTATAAAGGCAGGCAGTTTGCTTATTATCTCTTTAGCCTTGTCCTGCGGCACAAACCTCGGACTTTTCGAATAAAAATTAAAGCCCAGCAGATCCGCACCCATATCCAATGCAGCTGTGGCATCTTCATAATTGGTAAGACCACAAATTTTAACTTTAACTATTAACATGTTCGTCGCTCATGTCCCCGGTCATAGAGGCCGTTTTACGTTTTATTTGAAATCTCGATTAACTTTTCCAGACAGGCTGAAGCTTTGCCGTCATTGATCGAGGCCTCTGCCAAGTTAATTGCCGAGGTGAAATCATCAGATAAATCAGCTACGATTATTGCAGCAGCAGCGTTTATAATAACGATATCTTTGCGCGGCCCTTTGTCTTTTCCCGTAAGTATGTCTCGAAGGATGGCTGCGTTGGTTATTGCGTCGCCGCTTTTAAGCTCATCGATGGAGGTGCCTGAGATACCAAAGTCGGCCGGGTCGAGTTCTACGGAAGTGATATTACCGTCGATTAACTGCCGAATTTGCGTGACTCCCAAAGTACTTATCTCGTCCATCCCCTGTCCGTGAACGACCATTGCTCTTTTGGCACCAAGTGTCTTGAGCGTTTCAGCAATTCGGTCAAGAAGTGCACCATCGGCCACACCCATCACCTGCGCGGTCGCACCGGCAGGATTGGCCAACGGCCCAAGTATATTAAAGGCTGTCCTGAAATCGAGACTCTTTCTAATAGGTTGGACGAACCTCATCGCTGGGTGAAATTTTGGCGCGAACATAAAACCGATATGCGCCTGCCTGATGCATTCGGCTATCGTCTCCGGCCCCGGGTCGATATTTACGCCGAGTTCTTCCAGAACATCTGCGGAACCACACCTACTTGTGATACCGCGATTGCCATGCTTGGCTACATAAGCCCCGGCACCGGCAGCCACAAGTGCCGCTGCGGTGGATATGTTAAAGGTTTTGACAATTGCTCCGCCTGTGCCGCAGGTATCAATTAAATTGTCGACATCAACCTTGACAGGTACGACATGGTCGCGAAGAGACTTGGCAAGACCGGCAATCTCCGACGCTGTCGCACGCTTCATCCTCATCGCCGCCAGAAACGCTGCAATCTGGACTTCAGTAACCTCACCCTGGAATATTGTATCCTGAAGTTCCTTCGCCTGCTCGAATGTGAGATCTCCACCCTCTAAAATAATCTCTAAGTACTTAGTTATTTGGGCCATTCTTGGGTCCCTCACCTTTTACTTTTTGCCTTGGCTATGGATAAAACATTTTCGATTATCTTGCCTCCTGCCGGAGTTAAAATGCTCTCCGGATGGAACTGCACTCCAAATATCGGAAGCTCTTTGTGGCGGACTCCCATTACAATTCCCTCAAACTCAGCCGTTTGCTCAAGGCAGTCCGGGAGTTCTAATACACAAAGACTGTGATACCGTCCCGCGTGCAGCGGATTTTCAACACCGGCAAATACGTCCTTTTCATTGTGCGTTACCCTCGAGGGCTTGCCATGCACCGGTTCAGGCGCATGGCCAATCTTGCCGCCGAAATACTGTGCGATTACCTGATGACCCAAACACACTCCGAAGATGGGCAGTTTATCTTTGAAATACTCTACCGCTGAAAGTGATACACCGGCTGTATCCGGCGTGCCGGGGCCGGGAGAAATCACAAGCAGGTCCGGGCCATATTCAGCGGCCACTTGCTTAAGCTCTTCAAGCTCCGTATCAGCTCGATAAACCTTCGCCTGGCAATTTCGCTTGCAAAAATCATCCACAAGATTATATGTGAATGAGTCGAAATTATCTATGAACAAAACTTTTCTGGCTTCTTCTTCCATAAAACTTTCCTTTGTTATCGCGAGTAGCACTGCAACAAAGAAATCTCAAACTTTTTACTTGTGCCTTTTAACCTCTAATTTCTTCTCTGCGTTCTTTGCGTTCTCAGCGGTTAATTTTTATTCTCCACGAACCGCACGCAGGCAGGAATCTGCTTTGTGCTCGGTTTCTTCAAACTCGGTCTTCGGGACACTGTCGTGCACGATGCCGGCACCAACTCGAATGAAAGCTGCGTGGTCCTTAATCTGCAGACTTCTTATCGTAATACAGCTATCGAATTGGCCGTCCACAGTCAGGTACATAACCGCCCCGCCATAGTAGCCGCGTTTGGTCTTTTCGTAGAGACGGATTAGCTTCATTGCTTCAATCTTCGGGGCACCCGTGAGCGTCCCCATATTCATAGTAGCCAGATACGCATTTAACGCGTCAAGCTCTTTTGCAAGTTTGCCTTTGACATTGCTTACCAGATGCTGCACCGAAGCATATTTTTCAACAATTAGCAATTCGGTTACAACTCTGCTGCCCGGCTCAGCTACGCGCGCAATATCATTTCTGGCCAAATCAACCAGCATCATGTGCTCAGCTAACTCTTTGCGGTCGAGTTTCAGTTCCGCCTCATATCTGAAATCAGTGTCGGCATCGATGTCTTTTCCAGCTCGTCCCCTCGGTTTGGTGCCTGCTATGGGCCTTATCTCCACATTTCGAGGTTCGGTACCCCTGACACGCAAATTAAGCTCGGGGCTGGAGCCTAATAATATCGTGTTGTCCGTGTTCAGATAAAACATGTACGGAGAAGGATTCAGTTCTCTCAGTCGCCTGTAAACGTCCAGCGGTTCATCCGGGCAAGGCTCCATTTTTGTCCTGCTCAAAACAACCTGAAATATATCGCCATCGAGAATATGCTGCTTGGCAGTCCTAACCATTTGTTCATATTCGTCTTGTTCGGTATCAGTCGAGGCAGGTGGAAGCGAGTCGACATGTTTTTGACCTTTCGGTGCATCAAATCGGGCGAGATTGGAATAGTAATCGAAGCACTCTTGTGCCTCTGTGATCGCGGCCTCACGGTCACCATCAGTTATCATAACATTGACGACCACATAGCCCTTGCCGTGTTCGTGGTCCATCAAAAAGATATTGTCGGCGAAGTAAAGTTCGTAATCAGGATTGCCAAGCAAGTCCTCTTTACTGGGAGGCAGTTTTTCAAACTGGTCTATGAAATCATAGCTTATCGCTCCGAGCAAGCCGCAGGTTATGCGGAAAGGCTTACTTGCCAAACGAAATGAAAACGCTACGGCCCGCAATACATCCATTTGATTTGTGCTTTGCAGGCGGCTTTGCTCATCAATAATCCTGGTATCCTGTTTGATTCGGCCAGTAATAGCATCCGGGGCAAATTCAACCTCTTCGCAAAAGCCGAACCTTTTCTTTCCGTCAGTAGACAGGTATTCAATCATTCGCCTGCCGGTTTTGCTCAAAGCTTTGATAGTAAACTGGGCACCGGTTCCGGTCAGATATAGTGCCGGCTTCGCCGTACCAAAACTCAGGGCGCCACTGCCGGTTAAGTACTCCCTGGACTCAAAGAGACAGCAGTTTTTTGCCCTGCCGTAGTCGCTCAGCCTGGCAAAAAAATCCACCGGCTCAGTCATATCGATTTGCTTGACAATCGGCACAATTTGCCCAGGCTCGGC
>CAYVIT010000064.1:0-6025 GCA_964451425.1 uncultured Pirellulales bacterium | reverse complement strand
CCGGCTCAGTCATATCGATTTGCTTGACAATCGGCACAATTTGCCCAGGCTCGGCACCAAGTATTATTTGCCTATAGTCTTCCACGGTTTTTACCTCTGGTTCTAACTTTTATCCACAATTATACATAAATACAAACAAAAAAAGCAGCCTGCTTTTTTCCAACAGGCTGCCGTTTCGTATATCTAACAAATTTTTTACAGCAAATTACCGCTTGCCTGCCGGATTTTATCCTTCAGGCCACCACCAGTTATGGGTATTCCGCCTTGGCGGATCTTCGATTTTACGGTCAATTTGCTTCATATTAATAGTATTAAACAAACTTTTTACACTTTTGTCAAGTAAAATCTGAAAAAACAAAAAATACAAAATCTCTTACGCCTGCAGCTCTCTTGTCTTTGTCTGGGCCAACTGGTCAACCGCAACAGCGAGAATGATAATCATCCCGATAACAATCAATTGGATATGTGTTGATATTCCCAGCAAAGTGCAGCCGTTCCGCAAGACACTTATCAACAAAGCTCCGATAATTGTGCCGGTTATGGTCCCTCGACCGCCGGCTAAGCTCGCACCCCCTATCACAACTGCCGCGATGATGTCGAGCTCAAGGGCAATACCTGCCGTCGGTTGAGCCGAGACAGTCCGGCTGGTTGCAATCATTGCCGCTATACCCACAAGAAGGCCCGTGAAGGTATAGATGTAGATAAGATTGCGGTCTACATTAACGCCGGCGTGAAAGGCCGCCTCTCGATTGGACCCAATAGCATAAGTATAACGACCCAGCCGACTGTACCTTAAAAGAAAACCGGCCATAGCGATAATAATAACAAAAATTACTACAGAAACAGGAATCCCCAGCATAACGCCTTCGCCAAGATACTTGTAGCTTGGCACATTGTAAGGCTGTCCGCTGTTCATTACATAGGATATCCCGCGAAATGCGCTCATAGTACCCAATGTCACAATGAACGGTTGGAGTTTCAATTTTGTGATAAGCACACCGTTCACAAAACCACAAATAATGCCCACAACAACGCCCAGAACCGTTCCAACGACAACGGCACCGCCTTGTGGATCCGACCCACCCACAGCAATCATTGTGTACGCACCCGCCATTCCGCAAAGGGCCAGCATTGACCCAACGGAGAGGTCTATTCCTGCGGATATGATAATCGAGGTCATACCGATTGCGATGATACCGTTCACACTCGAGCGGCGCAGCACATTCATAAAGTTTTCCATTGTAAGGAATGTATCCGGCTTTAGTGCCGCCAGAATACAGATAATCAGCGTCAGACTACCGAAGGGCAGCAATTGTCTCATAAATTTGCTCATTTAGCTTACCTCCACTGCCGCAAGATGCATAACTTCTTCCTGTGTGGTGTCGCCTGTCTTTAAATTTCCTACAAGCCGTCCCCGGCGCATCACTAAAATCCGGTCTGTTATCCCGAACAGCTCGGGCAGCTCGGATGAAATAAACAGTATCGCTTTGCCCTGCTCAGCGAGCCTGTTGAGAAGTGAGTACACTTCCTTCTTGGCACCGACATCAATACCTCGTGTCGGCTCGTCAAAAATCATAAACTTGGACTTCGCCAGCAGCCACCGTGCAATCAGGAGCTTCTGTTGGTTGCCGCCGGATAAGGAGTCAACCGGAGCCTGCGGACCCAACCATTTGATAGACAGCTGCGCCCCCACATCCGCAGCAATTTTATTTTCTTTGGCAGGATTGATTATTCTCTTCATCCCTAACAAGCCCAGGCTCGCTATTGTTACATTCCAACTGCACGCAAGGCCAAGGCATAAACCTGTTCTTTTGCGGTCTTCAGTTAGTAAAGCAATGCCGCAAGATATGGCGTCGGCTGGAGAATTGATTGACAACTCCGCATTATCAAGCACTATCGAACCCGAAGCTTTCTTGTCAACGCCAAAGATGGCCCGGGCTACCTCTGTTCGGCCTGCACCGACAAGGCCGGCCATTCCAACAATCTCTCCCGACCGAATATCGAAAGAAACATCCCTTATCCGGCTGTCTGATGAAAGATTGTTGACCCTTACGCGAACGTCACCGGGTTTAACATCACGGGCCGGAAAGAATTCTGTCAGTTCACGCCCAACCATATAACGAATGATTTGGGCAATATCCAGCTTTGTGACTGACTCGGAGTGAACGACCTTACCGTCACGTAAAACAGTAACGTCATCGGCCAGGCCGATTATTTCTTCCAGGCGGTGGGAGATATAAATGATTGAAATACCTTTTTTTCGCAGCCGTCGAACTACTTCAAAGAGTCTGGCGACCTCGGTTTCAGACAGCGACGATGTGGGCTCATCCATCACAATAATCGAAGCATTGCGTGCAAGGGCTTTTATAATCGCAACGACCTGGCAATCCCCGGTAAAAAGCTGCGATACTACGGCAGCCGGGTCAATATCGAAGTTGAAACTCCCGGCCAATTCCGCTGTTCTCTCCACCATTGCCTTATGGTCAACGGTGAAAGGCAAAATACCCGCAGGCTCATTGCCGAGGAAGACATTTTCAGCTGCAGTCAGGTGTTCAGCCAGGTCTAAATCCTGATAAATCATCGAAACACCAACTGCCAAAGCCTGCTCCGGCTTGTCGAATGTGTAGGGCTTTTCGTGGATTTGAATTGAGCCTTTGTCCGGCCGATATACCCCCGCTAAAATCTTCACAAGTGTGGATTTACCTGCACCGTTCTCGCCCACCAAAGCGTGTACTGTCCCCTCCCGAACAGTAAAACTTACGTCAGAAAGCGCCTGAACAGGCCCGAAGCTCTTGGATATTCCCGTCATTCGCAGCGCAACGCCTGTGTCGCTGCGGTCACTTTGCACCGATGTGCTCATCTTAGCAATGCCTGAATCTCCGTTGTCTCCAGGTTCTCTTTAGTCACTAATGTTACTCTCGTATCTATACGCTTGGTCTCTAATTCTTTGCCATCGAGTACGGCAACTACTGTTTTGACACCTTCATAGCCCATCTTAAAGGGATTTTGGGCCACAAGCGAATCAATAGCTCCCTCTTTCAGCCCATCGATCAGTGCCTTCTCGGTATCAAAGCCAATCATTTTTATCTTTCCTGCGCGGCCCTGGCTTCGCAATCCCTGCATCGCCCCCACCGAAGTCGACGCATTACACGCAAACAGACCATCCAGCTCAGTGTTTTTCGTCAGCATGTCCTCGGTAACCTGTAACGCCGTCTCAACAGTATCATTGCCGTATTGGGCGTCCACAATTTCGATTTCGGGGAACTCTTTTTTTATTGTATCGATAAAGCCGTTTTCACGATTCGTTGTCGAGGCCGAACCGGGCACGTACTTCACCACCACTATCTTTCCTTTTCCGTTGAGAATTTTGCCCATCCGCCGGGCTGCAATCAAACCGCCGATATAGTTGTCCGTTGCCGCAAAACAAACATATTTCTCTGTATCGATTCCCGAGTCGATAATCACACAGGGTATTTGTTTCTCGAATAATTCCTCTACCTTCGGCACTAATGCCTTGCTGTCGCACGGTGCAAGAACAATACCCGACACTTTCTGCACAATGAAATCCTCAATGATTTGTATCTGCTCTTCGCGGTCTGTCTCCCGCTTGGGACCGTTCCAGAGGATTTTAACACCGGTTTCCTCGCCCGCCTTCTCCGCACCCCTCCGTACCGATTCCCAGAAAATATGGGTAGTGCCTTTAGGGATTACCGCTATCCGGCGCTGGCTTGATGGCTTGCCTTTATTTACAATTCCGATTCCGACAAAAATGATGGCAATTATGACGAGTGCAATGATGATTGGTAAGGCCTTTTTCATAATCATTTCTCCCTAAATTTCAAGTCTGACGTCGAGACTCCCTGACGATATTGTTTATTGACTAACGACTAAATCCACATTTACTTCTATAATAAATAGTCAATAGTATGTAGTCAATAAAGTATATCTGCTCTGTTTCGGATTACAAGTCGCCATTTTAAAAATAATCAATAAAAGAACCAGGCCCAAAGTTGTTCAGACATACCTGAATTGTAGTCCGATATCAGTACAGATTAGACTCAAATTTCACTGATGCATCCCCTTCAGCAGTGCCTGAATTTCCGGCGTTTCAAGGTTCTCTTTAGTTACCAATGTAACTCCCGTATCCACGCGTCTCTCGACTTTTTGGCCTTCAAGTGCGGCTATCAAAACCCGGACGCCTTCATAGCCCATTTTGTAGGGATTTTGCACGACAAGCGAATCAACCACCCCAGTCTTGACGCCTTCAAGAAGCAAGACCCCGGCATCAAAACCAATCATCTTCATTTTGCCTGCGCGTCCCTGGCTTTGCAGCGCTCGCAAGGCCCCTACTGATGTGGACTCATTACACGCAAACAGGCCATCGATCTCGGCGTTTTTCGTCAGAAGGTCTTCGGCAGCCTGCAATGCCGTCTCAACAGTATCCATCCCGTATTTAGAGTCAACGATTTCGATTTCGGGAAATTCTTTTCCGATTGTATTTATAAAACCGTCCTCCCGCTTCATCGTCGAAGCTGAACCGGGTGCGTATTTAACAACAACTATTTTTCCCCTGCCGTTTAGAATCTCACCCATTCGTTTCGCCGCAATGACACCACCTTTATAGTTGTCCGTCGCCACGAACGAAACGTATTTGTCTGTATCGATGCCTGAATCAATAATCACACAGGGTATACCCCTAACATATATTTTCTCTACCGAAGGCACGAGAGCCTTGTCATCAATCGGTGCAAGGACAAAACCTGAAACCTTCTGTGTAATAAAATCCTCGATGATTTGAATCTGCATCTCTCGGTTACCTTCCCGCTCCGGCCCATTCCAGAAGATTTTGACACCGGCTTCGGCACCTGCTTTTTCCGCTCCCCTGCGAATCGACTCCCAGAAAACATGTGTAATCCCTTTAGGAATGACCGCTACCCGGCGCTGGCTGTCTTGTTTACCTTTCCTTGAAATTCCAATCCCGATAAAAATGACGGCGATTACAACAAGTAAAATGATTATCGGCAAAGCCTTTTTCATAACTTATATACCCCGAATTCTGTTTTGAAGCTGAAACTCCTGTTTACAAAGCCGTTTACGAGTAAAGTATATATGCTCCAGTGTGGATTACAAGTCTACAATTCCAAAAATCAATCACCAATCACCAATCACCAATCACAAATTACCAAAAAGTGTGCAGGAAGAGAAAATTTCCAACAGGGCCTATTGACAAACATCAAATTTCTTTCTACCATAAGTGCCCAGTTGGATTTACACTGTTGCATAAATCCTGTCGCAATTGATTTTTTCCTTATTTCAGCGAAGATGTACTACTTGCGGAACAGAAATACTGTTGGCGTAAAGGTTTAGACAAGAGTGAAAATTTTAGCTTGTATCCCTGCTCGTTACGGTTCGACCAGATTCGCCGGTAAAGTTCTCGCCAAAGATACAGGCAAATTCCTTATCCAGCACACCTACGAACGGGCCTGCGCCGCTTCTCTGCCCGAGAAGGTAATAATAGCAGCCGATGACGAGAGAATTGCCGCCGCTGCCAAAACATTCGGGGCCGAATGTATTCTTACCTCAGCCGAGCACAAAAGCGGCACCGACCGCATCGCCGAAGCCGTCAAGGATATTGACGTCGAGATAGTGGTCAACTTGCAGGCCGACGAGCCGGATATTGACCCACAGAATATCGATTATTTAGCTGAGCTTTTAGTGAAAAATCCCGATTACCAGATGGCCACGCTTGCAGCCGACTTCCAGAATCATGAGCAGATTGCCAATCCGGATATCGTAAAGGTCATCATTTCGTCGTGCGTCCCCTCGACTATGCTCGGGGCAGGCGTGCGTGATGCGTATCGCGAGAAAGAAAAAATGGATTCCTGCTTCCCTATGGGACAAGTTCGCAGGAATGACAATACGCAATACGCAATACGCAATACGCAACACGAGATTGGCCGTGCGATTTATTTTTCGCGCGCACCCATACCTTACGACAGAGAAAAATCCGGCGTGGGAAAAATAC
>CAYVIT010000063.1:11313-18024 GCA_964451425.1 uncultured Pirellulales bacterium | reverse complement strand
GTAAAATGTTGATTGTTATTTTTAGGAAATGTGAAAGTAAGCGCAGTAAAAAGTGAAACAGAAGGCCGAAAGCTTTAATGACTGGCGTTACTCGGTCTTCTCAAGCCAATAATCAACAAAAAGCTTCAAATCATTGGGGTCAACATAGCCGTCAATGTCAAGGTCGGTTCCTTCGCACCAGTTTGGATCGTTGCATTCCGCTACCTGCCAGTATGACGCAAGTACTGTAAAATCGGTGAAATCAACTCTGGTATCTTTATTGAAGTCACGTGTGCGGACATGGGAAAACGTCAGATAATAGACGGGGTCAATCCAACTAACACTGTGATCATAGAAACCCACATTGCAGTCACCTATGTCCGTGGCATTATAGTCAACAATAAACCAATCCCCTGCCTCTATGCCCATATAGCCTGTATACAAATCGAATCCGTCAATACCTGCTTCTTCCCAATCATAAACGGCGGCGCCATCACCTGCTGCCGGTAAACATGAGCCTGGATAACTGAATCCATCGTAACCTCTGGCTGATAAAACTCCATAATCCCAATTGTCATCTGCAATAGCCAAACTCCCATTCCAATCCTCAGCAACGTTTGAATTTACAATAATCGTAAGCTTGGTTCCAACCATGATGTCCGGATATATATGAGGGAAATTGGAGTCAATTGGCAGAAAGGGTGTATTGCCATCAGCCAGGCATACTCTTGTCGAAACCTCTCCTATAGCTACTGAAGGAATACCAACAATTAGTATCAGTAGTGCCATTCTTCTCATGATTTATCCTCCTGCACATAAAATTGTTGTTAGTTAAAGTGTGTACATGATTGAAATGTGGCTGTTGGCAAAGGTACAAAATACTTCGTTATAATTCACCATTTACCTACCTATTTGGTCAGTACTTCATATTTTTCCCCTACCTAATTCATAACAATCGTATTGCCTAAGTGAAATAAGTCAAACCAAATTTCTGGTTAATTCGGCTTTTTCCGGCCAATATCAAAGTGTTTCCCGCCGGAAGAAAGGCAAAATTTGCCTGTTGACAAAACTATGAATTTGACTTATAGTATTACAAAATAAGAAGTTATGCGGGCGTAATTCAGTGGTAGAATGTCAGCTTCCCAAGCTGAATGTCGTGGGTTCGAATCCCATCGCCCGCTTTTTTTAGTTGTTCAATCGGCTTCGTTGCAGCCGGGGTTTGAAGTAAACGACACTGTCCCCACTGAAATTCTTGGTGTAATTAATTGTGTGTAAGTTTGGTTTAAAGTGTGGTTGTCATCCGTCTGGAGCGGAGGCGAGCGCAGCGAAGCAATCCTATGAACCGGAGCCTGTCAACAGGTTTTCTTATTTTATCTCAATCGTTTGTAAATCGCAGATTGCTACGCCCGCCAAAGGCTTACTCGTAATGACAGCCTTGGATATAAGATTATTTGAACACTTGCCATACGGAGCGCTATTATTAAATACAATTGGTATTATTTCTTTTTTTGCCTGTTTTGCCGAGCGGCTTCGATAATATCTTTGATATCGTAACCTAAAGGCTTGCCCCGCTCATATTTTTGCCGGGCGGAGATAAGGGCTTGCTCCACTCCCGGGGGCAGGATGCGATCTTTTTTGACTTTCTCCGGCGGTCGTTCGACCTGGAGGCTCTCGACAGGCAGCCACCAATTCATCCTTTCACTATAGCACCAGACATATTCATCCGAGGTCGTCAGGGCGTAATAAACATTATGCTCGAAGAATTTTAGCTGCTGCTCGCCGGTCATGAATTGACTTATGGTTTGTACAGTTCGCTTCCCTAAGGTCTGGTCAATATATAACGCCATACCCGCCTGCACCTGGCTGTTATACTTTTTTCGCAGCTCTTCCGGGACTATTGTTTGGGCACGCTGGCGAATCAGATGGTAAGCCTGATAATAGTTGTGATGACTTTCGTAATAGTAGGCCGACTCATTGCCGTCAATGAGAATGGTTCCGGGTGCTGCGCCTTCGAGCATACCGATACAGAAAGCGGGCAGCAAAGGCATCCACTTCTTGAGCAGCTTTTCCTGACGAATTTTCGGGTTGGGTTCGTCAACGATATGGCCGAAAAGACCAAGTTGAAATAAACTCAAAACTCTAAGATTTGGCATGTGCTCCTGCAGGGCGATGATGAACTCTCGGCCGCGCCGACGGACCTGGTCGCAGACCTGGTCAAACGATTTGTCCTTATACGGGCCGGGATATACCCACGGGTCGGTGTCGTATGGTTCCGGGTCAAAGCAGACTCCCACACAGTTACCGGAATGGACCGCCAGCGAGAATAACTTCATATTTTTGACAATCGCATTCCAGTGCTCATCATTGAACCAGTCCATATTCCACTTGCTGGCGGCGTAGAGCGTGAGAAAATTGTCCGTGAATTTCTTCCATTTGATTTGGGCCAGCGTATCCAGCTGCGGCTGCAATTCAGCCTGTTTCCAGCCACGGGTGTCGAAGATGTGGTCAAAGCCCCTGGTACGAAAGATAATACCCTCAAAGGGCCTTTTTTCCATTTCGCGGATATTGTCCCGCACAAAATCCGGGTAAGGGACGTCCCAGCCATATTCGACGATTTTCTTCTTTGGACGCTGCTGGGCAAAGACATTAACCGAAACAAGTAAACAAAAGATTGTTAGAAGATGAAGACTTGACGAAAAAGTTCTTTTTGACATACCTGAACTCCTCCTATGTTAAAGCTCCGCTACAATTTTAATTATTTAGTTTACACATAAACTGCACTCAGTTCGCAGTCGGGCATTTGAAACATTATACTAACGGGAATTACCGCACGATACATCTTTTTTGGCGGTTTTCCTAATGAAGCATAGCCCCGTTGAATTTTAATCAATTAGGCGTTAACCTGGATTCAATTCGTGCGAGGTACAGGTTTTGCCGTATTTTATCGCCACGAAACTGCCGATCGGCCTGAAGGGATTAATCATCGCTGCAATTCTCGCCGCTGCAATGAGTACTGTGGACTCGGCCTTGAATTGTTCAGAGACGGTTCTGCTGCTGGATTTTTATAATAGGTATTACAGAGACCGCTGAGGTAATTTATGGTTTTTAGTTTTGAATTTCATATCAAGTTTTTTCTCTGCGCTCTCAGCGTTCTCTGCGGTTAATGCCTCTCCTGGCTTTTACATCGAAGCAGTAAAGATTGTCGGCATATCGCAGGTACAGCCTTCCGCCTATGACGACCGGATGGGCCCAGCTCGTTCCGCTGCCTCGAACGGTCACGGTCCCTTTGACCTCCATGCCATCAGGTGAGCACGTTGCCAGGGCCGCTCTGCCGCCTCTTTCCCCGAATAGATAGAGCATTCCATCTGCAAAGCATAATGAGCCTTTGCCCACCGCTTTTTCATACCATTTTTGCCGGCCGGTTTTGAGTTCCAGACACGAAAAACCGCCGCTGTGATTGCCATAGATGTGGCCTTCGTGCACAATATAACCGCCATGATGGCAGACCATATCTTTAGTCGTCCAGGCCTCCTGGGCTGATACCTTACCGTCAGCAGTGCTTAGTTTCAGGCAGATGCCGCCTTTGCCATACCCATTGGCCCAGAACACGAAACCATCGGCGTATATGGGGTCGGGACAATTTGCATTATTGTTAGTGCACCAATTGTTACTCCATAAGAGGTCGCCGGTCTTGGCTGAGACGCACACAACACCTGCACGGGTGCCGGTTGCTATCATAGGCACCTGGTTATGTGTAATGGGGACACAGGAGCTGTATTCCGGTCCGGCCTTGAAGCCCTTGCTCTGCCATACTGTGTCTCCGGTGTTTTTATCAAAAGCCATAATACAGTTATCGCCGCCGGGTTTGACGATGGCAAGGTCGTTGTAAATCAGGACTGATTCGGCGTACCCCCATCTGCCGGATTCCCCGCCAAAGCTTCTCAGGTCTTTGGACCAGTTCTGCCTGCCGGTTTTGGCATTGAAACATGCAAAAATCCCGTTGTCGGACAGAAGGTAAAGCCTGTCGCCATCAATCGTGGGAGTCGACCGCGAGCCGGGATGGCTCCTGGTATAGGCCTTGTCGACCGGCACTTTCCACTTAGGCTTTCCGTTCATATCGAAGGCAAATAGTATTAACTTGTCATCAACGTCTCCCGTTGTGTAAATCAGACCGCCACTGACCGCAACAGTTGAGAAACCACTACCGATGTCGTTCACTTGCCACAGCAGTTCGGGGCCGCCGGCCGGCCATTCTTTCAGCAAACCGGTGTCAGGCGACTTGCCATCGTGATTGGTTCCCCGCCAGCAGGGCCACTCGGCGGCATCATCGGCCGCGCTAACTGACGATACAGATATTCCCAACGCAAAGACTATCATAACTACAAAACGTTTCATTTTACTCATGTACCACTCCTGTCTGGAAAATTGAAGTAAAACCACACCTGTATTGACTGACTTGGCCTCCCCACGTTGAGTCGGCGACGGTATTTATCCTGACTTCGGCGAGATCAGTCGAGCCGAGCTTACAATTTGATTCACAAAGCTACTTTAACGGAACTATAATTCGGAAGTTTAGCATATTTTTGTTATTTGTGCAAGCTGTTTTGTGAAAAACCAACTTCAAAAAATATGGATTGACACGCTGCTTGGAAGACGAAAACCGTCCCTAAATGGTTTGCATTGCTCAGGTTTAAGTGGTAAAATTCCACAGTATAAGGCTGCTCCACTACTGGTGGAGCAGGCACAAAAAGAAGTCATCTTAACAAGAAAGAGGTGATGAATTATGGAGCGGCAAATCAATCGTCGTAATTTTTTCAGAAAAACATCTCTCGGTGGCTTAGGTCTATTGATTCTGAAAGACAGCCGCGCAGCTTTCAGTTACGAAGCAAATGAAAAACTTAATGTTGCGCTTGTTGGCGTTGGTGGTCGCGGAAGCTGGTTTGTAGGTGCAATCCCGAGGGTAGGCGCAAACGTTGTGGCGATGTGCGAGATTGAAGATAACGACCCAAAGCGAGTGCCCAGCGGCAGGCTCGCGCTGCAGGTACACCAGGGTCCTCCAATGCTTGTGCAGTTTAAGGACATACGTTTGCGTCAGTTCTGAAAACAGGGTCAACTTTAGTGTCTGGAAAGGAAGTGCAAATGTCAAGAAATAGTGTTATCAGCCGACGGGCTTTTCTGCATAAGGCGGGAGGCGCCCTTGTGTTTCCTTATGTTGTTCCATCATCCGTGTTGGGAAAAGCCGGGACTACAGCGCCCAGCAGCCGGATTACCATGGGCTCCATCGGAGTGGGCGGTATGGGTACTAATAACATGAGGGCGTTTCTGAATCAGGGCGACGTACAGGTTGTTGCCGTCTGTGACGTTGTAAAGGCGAGCAACGAGTATGGCCACTGGTACAAGAATGGCTGGCAGGGGCCATGGTTTGGACGGGAACCTGCTCGTAAGATAGTGGAGGATTATTACGCAAAGAAAACTCCATCCGGCCAATACAAAGGTTGTGATGCGTATATTGATTTTCGCAAACTGCTGGCGAGAGATGATATTGATGCTGTTTGCATTACGACACCGGACCACTGGCATGCGGTTATGGTTGTTATGGCAGCAGCGGCGGGCAAGGATATTTACTGCGAAAAGCCCCTGAGTTTGACAGTAGCCGAGGGTCGGGCGATGGCAGAAGCTGTCAGGCGGTTTGGTATTGTTTTCCAGACGGGAACACAGCGACGTTCAAGCCAGGAATTCCGCTTTGTCTGCGAGCTGGTTCGCAACGGACGAATCGGCCGGCTCAAGAAAGTCATTACGACCGTAGGGCCGAATAATAAAGAGGCTCCGCCTAAGGATTGGCAGCCGGAACCTGTCCCAGATTGGCTGGATTATGATATGTGGCTCGGCCCGGCCCCCTGGGTTCCGTATCACACGTCCCGGTGTCTTTATACTTTCCGCTTCGGTATTGATTATTCCGGCGGCCAGACGACGAACCTGGGTGCGCACTGGATTGATGTTGCCCAGTGGGCTAACGGTACGGATATTACCGGGCCGATTGAAGTCGAGGATATGGGCGGTGAATTTCCGAAGGATGGACTTTTCACCACGGTCACGAAAGTAAACTTCAGGGCTTTGTATGCCAATGGAATGGAACTGACTTGCAAAACACAAGAGGATGATGTTTTACGTTTTGAGGGGACGGAGGGCTGGATTCAGTTTCAGCAAAACAAATTTACATATTATCCGCAGTCTCTAAAGACGTCTGTGATTGGGCCTAATGAAATTCACCTTTATATAAGCAATGACCACCATCGCAATTTCATCGACTGCGTTAAGACTCGTAAGGAAACGGCTGCGCCGGTGGAAGTGGGCCACCGTTCCACATCCGTTTGCCACCTCGGCAATATCGCGATGACTCTCAAGCGCAAACTGCGCTGGGACCCGGATGTGGAACGCTTTATCGGCAGCGATGAGGCCAATCGTATGCTTTCGCGTTCGATGCGGAGTCCCTGGCATTTATAAATTTTGTTGATTCCCGTAATTGTTATCAGTACCGGCTAAGGGATGAATGGTAGGAGGTATCTTTATGCAAGCGACGGTCAAAAGGATTAGCACAGCAATATTCTGCCTTTCGTTTTTTGCCGTGCTCGGAACGAGTGAATTATATTCCCAGGAAAGTATTTATGTATCGCTGAATCCTCCTGTCATCCTGCCGGACGGGAGTGAGTTTAAAACCTGGAGTGACAAGAC
>CAYVIT010000063.1:0-11213 GCA_964451425.1 uncultured Pirellulales bacterium | reverse complement strand
AATTCAGTTGGTATCGAAATAGGTGCACGGACCGATGAGGGCAAAACAGGCCGAACGGTTGACAGGCAGCGAGCTGAAAATAGTCCGGGGTATATGATTGTCCGCAATAATGAGGTGTACGAGTGCGGCACAGGTGGGATTCAGGGGCTGTTAGTGAAAAACGGGCTTGTGGAGAAAAACCGGATTCATCACTGTGGCTGGCAGGACGTGCAGCGGTATTGGGAGACGGGAGCCATCAAGCTGTTATTAAACCGAAGTACGCTTGTCCGCAAAAATATTATCACTGATATTCAGGCAGCTCCGGGAATCTGGATGGATTATGACAATATGAACACGAGGGTAACTCAAAATGTCCTGGCCAATATCAAATCGGTCAACGGGGCGATTTTTATCGAGGCCTCGCAGGTGCCTAACATAGTCGACCGCAACTTTGTCTGGAATGTTGAAGGCAGTGGTATTTACCAGCACGACTGCGACGAGCTGACCGTGGCGCATAACTTCGTAGCTCATTGCAGCAAAGAAGCGGTCGAGATGCGTATCTGCCAGGGCCGGATGGTCAATGGAAGACTATCAACCTGCAAACGAAACCGCGTGCTGAATAATATCTTCATCAAGTCGCGAAGAGGTGTTTCCTTTATCGATGATGATAATCTCTCTGACAATAATATATTCGTTGATTGCGGCGGCCCATTTGACTTCAAGGCCTGGCAAAAGAAGGGTTTCGGGTCGAATAGTATAACAGCTAAAATCAATGCATCTTTTAATCAGCAGACGTTGGATTTTACCTGGTCGACTGAAGAAAAGCTTCCTGTGTTCGGAAAGCTCGAAATCTGTACGCATGATTTCTTCGATTCAGCCTGGAAAGGCGGAAAAGCTCCCGCCGGCCCGTTTCCCTATCCAACTTCCAGCCCGGCTACACTAAAGCTCGTGGGATTTTGAAAAACTTAAAACGTGAAGGAGGAAATATGAAACAACGAAAATCGCAGTCTTTATTCCTTTTTGTGGCTCTTGTGGTTTTATCTGTGCAGTTAATTTCGTTTTCTGCGGCAGCGGCTGAAAATGCCTTTTATATTTCGCCTGATGGAAACGATAATGCACCCGGCACCAATCCGAGTAACGCATTTGCTACCCTCCGGCGTGCAAGGGATGCCATCCGTGAACTGAAGAAGGCCAAAGCTTTACCTGAGGGATGTGTCACGGTGTGGATTCGCTCCGGCCAATACTACCTGGACAAGGGCTTAGAATTGACAACCGAGGATTCGGGTACAGCCGAGGCGCCGATTGTATATAGGGCTATGCCGGGTAAACAGGTTAGCATAATCGGCGGTCGGCAGGTGAGCAACTGGAAGAAGGTAGAGGACCAGTCCATACTGGATAGACTTGACCCTTCCGCCCGTGAGCAGGTGTATCAGGCGGATTTGAAAGCAGAGGGAATCAACGACTTCGGCCGGTTGAAATCGCGAGGTTTTGGTCGTGGAACATCACCTGCCGCTTTGGAACTTCTTTTCCAGGATAAGCCGATGACTATTGCCCGCTGGCCGAATGACAGCTTCTTAAAAATTGCCGGCTATACCGAGGGCAAAGATGATGGTCACGGTCGTACCCTGGGTGAACTCACTGGAGGCTTTAACTATGAGGGCGACCGCCCCAATCGATGGAAAGATGCCAGTGATATCTGGGTCCACGGTTACTGGGCCTACGACTGGGCGAATTCCTACGAACATATCGCATCGATTGACCTTAAGAGGCGTCTTATCAAGACCAGCCCGCCACACGGAAATTATGGTTTCCGCACCGGTGGGCGATTTTACTTCCTCAATGTTCTGGAAGAACTGGATGAACCGGGTGAGTGGTATTTGGACCGCAGGAGCGGGATTCTTTATTTCTGGCCGCCTGCGCCTATCGAGCAGGGCGAAACCTGTGTTTCCATTGTGGAAGAACCGCTGGTTCATCTAAACGACGTCTCGCATGTTACAATTCGGGGTCTGGCCTTTGAATGTGCACGAGGGACCGGCATTCGGATTTCAGGTGGGAACAGCAATCATGTTATAAACTGCACTCTGTGTAACCTTGGAAATTACGGTGTGATTGTCAACGGTGGCAAAGACCACGGCGTTGTCGGTTGCGAAATCTACCAGACGGGCGATGGTGGAATATCTTTGAGCGGTGGAGACCGCAAAACACTGGCCCCGGCACGTCACCTTGCTTACAACAACCACATTCACCATATCGCTCGATGGTCCAGATGCTACGCGCCTGCCGTTTCGATATCAGGCGTGGGTATCCGTGTTTCCAACAACCTGATACATGACCATCCTCATTGTGCCATCCTTTTCGGAGGCAACGACCATCTTATCGAACTCAACGAAATCCATCACGTTTGTCTTGAGACCGGCGATGTCGGTGCTATCTACACTGGCAGGGACTATACATTCCGCGGCAATATCATACGCCATAACTTCATTCACCATACCGGCGGAGTAGGGATGGGCTCTATGGGTATCTATATGGATGACTGCGTCAGCGGCACGCAGATTTATGGTAATGTGTTGTGGAAACTTCACCGTGCGGTGTTTCTCGGCGGCGGACGGGACTTCAAGGTCGAGAACAATATCTTTATTGACTGCGACCCGGCCATTGATATTGACGGTCGTGGTTTGAGCAAATCACCCGTCTGGCATAACATGGTTTACACGACGATGAAACAGCGGCTGGAGAGGATGAACTGGAAACAGCCGCCATACAGCACGCGCTATCCTGAACTGGCCGACCTGCAAAAGTACTATGCCACAGACAATGGCCTGCCGCCGGGCAACATCCTTGTTGCACGCAATATTTGCGTTGGTGAAAAATGGCTGACAATCCGCTGGGGCGCAACTAAAGAAATGGTCGCCGTCCGGGATAATCTCATCGAGGGCGACCCGCATTTTGTCGACGCGGCAAGCGGAGATTTCCGCCTAAAGGACGATTCGCCGGCCTATAAAGTCGGTTTCAAAAGGATTCCCTTTGAGAAGATTGGCCTTGTGAAAGAGAAAAACAAGTCGGAAAATACGAATCCAGGCACTGTGGTGGAAGCGACAAAAGAAGACTCTCTTTATGTTGGCTTCTCTTCTGTAGACATAACTCCAAAGAAACCCGTGGTCGTAATAGGACAGTTACACAAGCGGATTGCAAGGACCACTCTGGACCCGCTGACAGCTACCGCGCTGGCCCTGGAAACTCGCGGCAGAGGAGTAAGTAAAGAGCAGGCCATTATGGTTTCATGTGATGTTATATTTATCCGCAAGCAAATCCAGCAGCGCATCCGGGACCTGGTGAAATCGCAGATTCCGGATTTTGATGTTAACAAGCTGCTTCTCAATGCGACTCATACACACACCGCCCCGGGCTTTATCGACGGTACTTTCAAAGGTCTTTATGACGTAACCAAGGATGAAGGTGTTATGAAGGCGTCCGAATATGGTGATTTCTTTGTGGAACGAATTGCCAAGGCTGTAATTCAAGCCTGGCAAAACCGAAAACCTGCCGGCATGAGCTGGGCGCTCGGACACGCCGTGGTTGGAATGAATCGGCGGGCACACTATTTCGATGGCTCGTCAGTTATGTATGGAAACACAAACGCAGAGAACTTCTCGAATATCGAGGGCTATGAAGACCATGCGGTGGAAATGCTGTTCTTCTGGCGGCCGGATGAGAAACTGACAGGGATTGTAATCAATATCGCTTGTACCTCGCAGGAGACGGAAAACTTGAGCGAAATATCGGCCGATTTCTGGCACGATGTAAGAGAGGAGATTAGAAAACGATATTCCAAAGACCTGTTTATCTTCCCGCAGTGCGCGCCTGCCGGAGATCAGTCACCGCATCTGCTCTTTCGCCAAAAGGCAGACGAGATTATGCTGGAAAGAAGAGGTATAACACGGCGGCAGGAGATTGCCCGGCGTATTGCAAATGCGGTTGATGACGTATTTGTCCTGGCTAAGGCAGACATCGAATGGCAGCTTCCGTTCAGACATAAAGTCGTAAATTTAGACCTGCCTGAGAATGAGCCTGCTATTCTCCCCTTTTACGAAACCGACCCCATCAAGCCCATAGAGTTTCATGTGGTTCGACTCGGGGATATTGCAATAGCTACCAATCCGTTTGAATTGTATATTGATTATGGAATCCGTATCAAGGCCCGCAGCAAAGCAGTCCTGACGTTGCTGGTGCAGTTGTCCTGTCAGAATGTCGGGTATCTACCGACGGAAAGGGGTGTAAAAGGCGGCGGTTACAGCGCCGATAAATTTGTTGTGGGGCCGAAGGGGGGACAAATTCTCGTTAATGAAACTGTCAAGACAATCAATGAGCTGTGGTAGTTTACCCCGTTAGAAATTAAATTTCTAAACGGGGTTTATATTTTTATGTTAATTCTGTCAGAAAGTGGGAGAATGTGACATGGGCAAAGAACAAATCGATGCTGCCGGCGAACAAAACTGCTGCAATAATCAGTTACCTGATGAAAAGTGTGATTGTACTAAAATCAATCGTCGTGATTTTATGGCATTTACTGCGGCCGGTGCTGCTGGTGCAGTATTGAATAATACCTTGCTGCCGGTCATAGCCGGCCCCTTCGAAGAAAACGAATACCTGAAAACGATTCCTGTCGACAAGAAACTTAATCCCCAATGGGTCGCTTCGCTCACTGCACGGGGCAAACCTACTATAGTGACTGACCCTTCCGCCTTGCAGCATATTGGCATGCCGATTGGAGGATTATTTTCTGGAAACCTCTATCTCGGTGGTGACGGCAAGTTATGGCTGTGGGATATCTTTAATCGTGTGGTCGAAGGAATCCTGCCCAGACAGGTGCAATATAAGGGAAAATCCGTGGGGACACGCGATGGAGCGAACTATTTATCTCCAGCCCCACAGGAATCACCCATTGAGCAGGGCTTTGCTGTCCGAATTTATGATGATGTCCGCCCGTTAGACCACACAGGTTTTGCGAATATTTCATTCGAGGGCCGGTTCCCAATCGGCCGGGTGACCTATAGGGATAAAAGCTGTCCTGTCTCCGTCAAGTTAGAAGCGTACTCACCTTTTATCCCGCTTAATACAGACGATTCGTCCCTGCCGTCAACAATAATGAGCTACATAATCAAGAATGAATCCGACAAAACGGTCAAGGCTGAAATAAGCGGCTGGCTCGAAAATGCCATCTGCCTCTACCATCGCGAGCAGGCTTCTGGTATTCGTCAAAATCGCGTGTTGCGCGAACAGGGGATGACGTTTCTATCTTGTTCCGCCGAGCCTGTTAAAGAGAAAAACACCGACTTTCGACCTGATATTTTATTTGAAGATTTTGAGAAAGATAACTACGAAGGATGGACCGTCACCGGTACTGCTTTGGGCGATTCTCCGATTAATATGGCTGATATGCCTGACTACCAGGGCGATGTCGCCGGTAAAGGCAAGCGTGTTGTCAACACCCACAATGTCCGGCGGGGTGAGGACGTTCGCGGCGGCGACCAGCACGTCGGAACGCTTACCAGCAAACCTTTTGTCATCCGGCGAAAGTACATCAATTTCCTCATAGGCGGTGGTGCCCACGAGGGTAAAACCTGTATGAATCTGCTGGTTGACGGCAAGGTAGTGACATCCGCGACCGGCCGGAACAACAATCGAATGAATCCGGACAGCTTCACCGTGACGCAATGGGAGGGTAAACAGGCCCAAATCCGGATTGTGGACAAGGAAACCGGCGGCTGGGGCAATATCGGCGTGGACCATATCGTCTTTTCCGATAAGCCGGCAAAAACATTAGTTCTAAATGAGCTGCATGACTTTGGCACGATGGGATTGGCCTTGCTCGATGGCAGCCCTGAGGACCTGGCTTCAGCTTACGTTTCCAGGCCCGGCCAATTCCAACAACGTGTCGACGAGAAAAGCAGACCATTAAGCGATAAACTGCTCGGTTCTGTTGGCCGAAGAATTTCGTTAAGGCCCGGCCAAGAGCAAACCGTTACCTTTGTCGTTACCTGGCATTTCCCGAATTTGTCGGTGGCCGGGATGAACAATGTGGGACGCCACTATGCCAGCCGTTTCTCAAATGCTTACGAGGTGGCTAACTATGTGACCAATAACTACAATCGGCTCAGTACCTCCACACGGTTGTGGTGTGATACATGGTATGATTCATCACTGCCGTATTGGTTCCTCGACCGGACGATGGCCAATACATCCACTCTGGCCACCAGCACCTGCTACCGCTTTAAGAACGGCCGGTTCTGGGCATGGGAGGGTATTGGCTGCTGCCACGGCACCTGTACCCATGTTTGGCATTACGCCCAGGCGGTCGGTCGGCTCTTTCCGGAGATTGAGCGCAATCATCGTGAACAGGTGGATTTTGGCGTAGCTTTTCACGAAGATGGCGGTATCGGCCATCGGGCCAACCTGCAGCAAAGTTCTGACCCGGCCCACGATGGACAATGTGGTCGCATACTGGGTGTATACAGGGAACATCAAATGACCGCCGATTCTGCTTTTTTGAAACGTATATGGCCGAAGGTCAAAAAGGCCATCGAATATATGATTCAGAACGACCGCAATGACGACGGTATTGTTGAAGGCTCGCAGCCGAACACGCTCGATGCCGCCTGGTTTGGTAAGATTTCTTTTCTGGCTTCGCTTTACCTCGCGGCCCTGCGGGCGGGCGAAGTTATGGCCATCGAGGTCGGGGACAATAACTTCGCCGAACGCTGCCGAGATATCGCCGAACGCGGTAGCAGCAATATTTTGAAACTTTACAATGGCGAATACTTTTACCAGATCGAAGATACAAATCATCTCAATGAAATCGGCATAGGCAAAGGTTGTTACATCGACCAGGTTTTCGGCCAGAGTTGGGCTTTTCAGGTAGGCCTCGGCCGACTGTTTGACGAAAAGAAAATCAAGAGCGCTCTGCATGCCTTGTGGAAATACAATTTTGTGCCTGATGTCGGCCCATTTCGCGAGAAGTTCGAGCGGGGCCGATGGTACGCTATGGCCGGTGATGCCGGCCTGCTTATGTGCACCTGGCCAAAGGGCGGCTTGCGGGAGGACTTCAAAAAACACTGGCAGTACATGTATTTCAATGAGTGCATGACTGGTTTTGAATGGCAGGTGGCTTCACACATGATTTGGGAAGGTATGATTACTGAAGGCCTGGCTGTCGCCCGCGCCATCCACGACCGATACAATGCTGTTCTGCGTAATCCTTATAATGAAATCGAATGCTCCGACCATTACGCCCGTGCCATGGCCAGCTACGGTGCCTTTATTGCTGCCTGTGGGTACGAGTATCATGGCCCCAAAGGGTATCTGGCCTTTGCTCCGAGAATAAATCCGGATGATTTCAATGCAGCTTTCACAACAGCTCAGGGATGGGGAAGCTTCTCACAGAAAATCTCCCGGCAAAACCAGACGTACCAAATCGAGCTTAAGTACGGAACTCTCAAACTAAGTGAGATGCAGTTTGAACTGGGCACAGGGATAAGACCGGAAGTTGTCACCACTAAGCTAAATGGTGAAGATATCCGAAATCGCTGGCGACTCGATGGCCGCAATCTCCGCGTAAAGTTTCTCAATCCTGTAATCCTGGCCAAAGGCGACACTCTATTGATTAAGACAAGTACGGAAAATCAGTAATGGCTTATAATGCCGGAAAAGTTGATGTCTGTCTCCCTCTCTCTCTCCTTATTGGATATGGACCGTAGCATTGGAGGTGTTACAGGCGACGCATCCTGTACGTTGATCATGGCGTCAACTGAAGTTGAATGGTAGGAGCGTTTAAAACATCGGATAAGGGAATAGATATGGTTAGAAAAAAGTCATTCATCGGAATGTTACCGGTTATCACTTTGTTTTTGTTAGGTAACATATTCCTGCTGCCGACGGAACTGTGCGAGGGATGTTTTTCAATAGTGGCAGGCAAAAATGCTTCGGCAGACGGATATGTGATTATGGCTCACAACGAAGATGATACTATCCCTCAAATTGTAAATCATCACAAAATCCCGCGTAGAAAACGCGCACCTGGAGAAAAAGTCAAGCTGCTCAATGGCGGCCAATTAGACCAGGTCGAACAAACCTGGGCTTATTTATGGTCGGAAATGCCGGGCATGCTTTTCTCCGACAGTTATATCAATGAATGGGGCGTCAGCATCACATCCGACAATTGCCCTTCACGGGAGGACAAGCCGCAAATCACTGATGGTGGAATAGGCTATATGCTGCGACGTCTGGTGGCTGAACGGGCAAAGACCGCACGCGAAGGTGTCTTATTAGCTGGAAGACTGGTGGAGCGTTTTGGCTATATCGACTCCGGCCGGACATACATCATCTCTGACCCCGACGAAGGGTGGCTTTTCTGCGTCGTCAATGGAAAGCACTGGCTGGCTCAGCGGGTCGGAGATGACCAGGTCGCAATGGTAGCCAATACGTTTACGGTACACCAGGTTGACCTATCAGATAGGGACAAGTTCCTTGCTTCAAAGGATATTATCAAATATGCTATTTCAAGAGGATGGTACAAACCAGAAAAGGACGGGCCATTCGATTTTGCCGGGGCCTATGCAAATCCCAGGTCGGGTTCAAGTCTGTCCAACTTTGGTCGACAGTGGAGCGGCCTGAGCTATGTTATCGCCAAACCGATTCCGCTCGGCCCGAACCTGCCCTTTTCTGTCGTGCCCAAGCAAAAGGTGGATTTGGCTCAGATCAAAAAGATTCTGCGTCACGACTATGATGCAAAGATACTCCGATCCTTATCACTGTCGGAGGATACGGACAAAAGTGCTTGCGCGATTTGCAGCGGCAGTACGCAGACCAGCTTCGTTGTCCAGTTACGCAGGAATATGCCTCTGGATATCGGCATCGTTTACTGGGTCTGCCTTGCGCCACCCCGTACTTCTTTTTATATCCCTTTCCATTTTGGCATTCCTGATTTCCCTGAAGGTTTTTCCAAAAAATCTCAAAGACCGTCAGTGATCTTCTATAATGAGAGAGTCAACTCTACTTTCCATGCCGACCCGCTCCAGGCTTTTTGGACGTTCTCCAACTTTTATAATAAAGTATATAGTGCTTCTGCTAAGACTATTGCGATGGTAAAAGCTCAGGCAGAACAAATCGAGAACAATGCGCTTCGTTTGCAGAGGCCTCTTGAAGAAACTGCTTGCAGGCTGTACCCGGAGGATAAAGCAACAGCGATGCGAATCCTGGCCAACTATTCTGATGGACTCTACCTGTCCTCTATGGAAGCTATGGATAAAGTATTATCAGAGAAGTAAGATAATACCCGAGTTTTTGGCTGGAAGAAATCCTGCTATCAGTAACCTCTGAGTTGTTACAGAGGCAGCCTCAAGTGAGTACCAAAGAAACAGGATGAGCTTGGGGTTGGCGTAGAGCCATGAAAGCCAAATTTTACAAAAAATTTACATTTATTTGTCAACCGATAGGCTAAGATAGCTGTCTATACTGGTAGATGGAGTATATGGCCTCGATGGTGAACACGGATAAAAGTTTAATCGGCGCCCATTTGCAGGGCGATACGACGGCGTTCGGCGAGCTTGTACGCCGATATGGAGACAGTGTGTTGGGATATTTGATACGGATGACAGGCAGTAGAGAAAAGGCAGAGGACTTTTTTCAGGAGACCTTCAAACGTGTTCATGAAAAAGCCGATACATTTCGGGGCACTCGACTTAAGGGCTGGCTGTTTGCAATCGCGACGAATGTGGCTATTGACGGTATGCGGAAAAGCAGGCGTTTGCAGGTTGTATCACTGAATCAAAAGTTGGATTGTGACGATGAAAATTGCGAAGAGCTTAGTGCGGTTGCTGTGGCGGATAATTCGTATGAACCTTCTCAAAAAGCGATTATGGCTGAACAGAAAGAACAGGTCCGACAGGCCCTTGAGCTGCTGCCGGCAAGGCAGCGGGCGACGCTTGTGCTGGCCTATTACCAGCAGCTAAGTTATCCTGAAGTCGCGCAGGTTCTTGGCTGTTCCGTTGGGACGGTAAAGACACAAATGTACAGGGCACTTAAGACGCTGGCGCAGAGATTGCCGGATATATCGGGAGTGGCGAAATGAATCGTCATCTTACAGAGCAGGAGCTTATTGAATACGAGTTTAAGCTGGCCTCTGATGTACGGGTTAGTGAAATTGCCGGGCATCTGGAAGAATGTGCTTCGTGTCGCGAGCATCTGAAGAAGCTGCAGCACAAATTCGCGTCTTTGGATTTGCTGCGAGAAGAGGTAAAGGCGTCTGATGATTTGATTTCAAGTGTAGTAAAGCAGGTTGCTCAGCCTGTACGTAGAAGGATTATTTCGTTCAGCAAGCCTGCCTGGCTAAGTGCTGCTGCGGCGGTGCTGATAGTGGGATCGCTGCTTCTGATTTCCAATTTGTATAAAGACGAAGACAAGGTGGCGGGTCCTGAAATAGTGAAAGAGCCGGAAGGGAAAACCTCCTACGCGGAAAGCGAGGTTATCAAGGAAAAGGAAGTGGATTCAGAGTCGCGTATGGTCGTTGGGAAAATGGACGAACGAGCTGAAGTACCACTACTTTCAGATATGGACACAAAAGACGCTACAACAGGGACATATTCGCTGGTGATGGGAAAACACAAGTCATCTTTAGAGAAGGATTTCCAAGATAGCATCGATAGGCTGGCTGTAGGTGGGGACATAAAAGAGCAAATATCTGAGCAGGCGCCCTTTGCGCCGGCCAGTGCTATTGAGTTGGTTGTCCTGCCGAGGCGGGATAAGGTGCAGCTTACCATTTACAATTCTGCTGATTTGACGCTTGTACGGGAACGCCGAAATCTGACATTAAAGAGAGGTTGGAACTGGCTGCAGTTTATGTGGGCAAATACGCTCATTGACCCGACTTCACTGTCTCTGGAGCCGTTGGCCCAGGCCGACAAGATTGATATACAACAGCTGGTGTTCCCAGCGAGGCTGCGGGAACTGGGCCGTTGGCTGATTCGTTCGGAGGTCAGCGGCCAGGTCCCGTTCGAGATTACATATTTTACCAGTGGCCTTTCCTGGCGGGCGTTTTATATGGGAACAATGGCCGAAGATGAAAAGACGATGCAATTGCAGGGCTACGTCCGCGTCGGTAACAACAGCGGCGAGGATTATGAAAATGCTCAGACCCGGTTGATTGTAGGTAAAGTCCATATTCTCGACCAGATAGC
>CAYVIT010000062.1:0-18050 GCA_964451425.1 uncultured Pirellulales bacterium | reverse complement strand
GCAGGCAAACCTTAATTTATTGCAGTAATCTCAAAAAGTTGAAAAATAATGATGATATGAGAAATCTGGGGGGTCAAAGGATTTTACACTTTGGTAAGATATTGACGTTATATAAGAGATGATACGGAAAAAGATTAGTAAAAGGATTGTGGAGATATTTGGGCTGTGTCTTAGCCTAAATGTCTATATTTAACCTGCGTTGAATTTGCGTATTCCCAAAAGCCGAACATTCTGAGCGGTACCGGGCGGCTATTCTATTGTTGAAAGCATAAGATTGTAGATAACACCTGGAGATTCAATATCATAGATGTCAAAACATCTTGCTTTAAGGTTAGCAGCAAGAAGCTGGGCCTGCAGGCATCTTTCAAGGCCATTAGCAATCAGATTGTTGAGCGTAGCAGTGGGATTAAAATTCGAGAAATCGGTGTTATGAACCTGTAACGTCGGGTCACCGAACTGGTTCTTTGAAGGATAGTCATTTCTGTTAACGATCTGGCTGATAAATGCACCGGAGTTTATCGCGGCAGTTGCAGCGGCATCGACTTCAGACTGCCAATCGGCTGTGAGTATAGTCGGAGGTTCTTCTGTGTCCTGACCGGCAAACCGGTTAAACTCAAAGTATGGCCTGTCGGAATCTTCGTCTGTCACTAAAATTAAGCTCCGCCTTGCTCTGGTCCGAAATGCAAATTGATAGCCGGAAGAAACAGCTGGTCCGTTGACCAGAGTTTTATCCACCGCCCCTCCAAGTACAATCCTGATTGTTTCCAGGGCGGCATTGGGATTTGCATTGTGGTCGGCGTGAATGCCCGAAACAGCGCCCGAGCAGTTGATTGAATTCATCACGTTAATCACACTGTTCGGCTCGTCGGTAAATTGCATAATAAGTTCTGGATGAGTGCCGTAAAGAACTATGCAGTAGCGTGCATTTATTAAACTCAAATCGGTGGTGTTGATAAAACCACTAAAACCGTCCCTTAGTGCGGCGACCTCATTGTGCATAGTTGATGTTGCGTCAATGATGAATACATAATCTATCAACTCGACACATTGCTCATCGATGCAGGCGGCGTGAATGGAGCTGCATTGACAGTCAAATGTACACGCTAGGCCGTTTTCGACGCCGTCCCCACATTCCTGCAGCCAGTATGTGGCAATGATCGCAATATCGGTAAGGTTAACCCTGGAATCCTTGTTAAGATCGCCCGGTATATCAGATTGACATGAGCCTGTCGCCTCTGCGGTTACACTGCAAACAACAAGAAAAACCATCGAGATTATAATGTGAGCATATTGTTGACTTATCTTATTCATTGTTCATTCTCACAGACACATAATTTTCTGTTGGATAAGTGGTTGCCTCGCTGCCGGAAAGGTAGGAGAAAGAACTCTTTTAAGCCACCCTTTTCCTGGACATCTGTAAGTATTTAATATAAACCATTATATCATATATCTTGGTTTATATGCAAGAGAAAAATGATTTTACGGCGCCGAAACCATAGACTATCAGGCCGGCATCCTTCAAAGAAAATTTTTGTTAGGAAGTCCTTTTTGTTGATGATACGTCTGGCGGGCCAGTGATAGTGTTTATATTATACCGGTGCGAAAGACGTTCATTACACCCAAAAGGGTCTTCTTGGCAAACCTCAAGTATGAAGTTTTTTCGGTTGACATTACTTGTCTTATCTGTAAAAATTGTGACATCGCTTGGGCAGGTAACTGTAGTTTGCGGCGTCAAATACTGCAAATCAAAAAAATGGAGTCAGAAAAACAATGAAATTTAGAATGTCTACCCTTGGATGTTTGGTTTTGGGAATTTATTTATTGAGCACGCCGGCCCTGGCGGTGGATACTTCAAAAAAGGCCAAAGTCTTCATATTGGCCGGCCAGTCCAATATGGAAGGCAAGGCAAATTTGGAATTGCTCGAATATCAGGTTGACCAGCCCGAAACCAGGGATTTCTTCAAACACCTCAAAAAAAACGGTGAATGGGTGGTGCGCGATGATGTATTGATAAACTTCCTCGACAGGAGGGGCAATCTCACCGTTGGCTTCGGTTCTCCAAAGTGTATTGGCCCGGAGCTGGAGTTCGGCAACACGGTCGGAGACTATTTTAAGGAACAGGTGCTTATCATAAAGACGGCCTGGGGCGGCAAGAGCATAGGCCGGGATTTTCGACCGCCCAGTTCGGGCCTGCCGAGCGTAGAGAAGCTCGAACAGATTCTCCAACAAACCAATAAGCGCAACAAAGAACGCAACAGGCCCGAAATCACCATTGATGAGGTCAAGGATATGTATGGCAAATCCTACAGGGGAATGATGAAGGAAATCAACACCACCCTCCGGGAACTCAAGACTCGCTTCCCGCAGTATAAGGGACAAGGTTACGAGTTTGCCGGTTTCGTCTGGTTCCAGGGCTGGAACGATATGTTCGACCCCGACTTCCTGGCCAACTACGGCAAACACATGGCCAACTTCATCCGCGACGTTCGGAAGGATTTGAAGGCCCCCAATTTACCTTTTGTCATCGGCCAGATGGGCCAGAACGGCCCCGATGGCGCCAGTGACAGGATGCAAACCATCAAGGACGCCCAGGCGTCAATGGAGTCAATCCCGGAATTCAAAGGCAATGTAAAGGTCGTCAAGACGGATGTCTTCTGGGACCAAAAGGCCGCCGAACTCGTCAAGAACTGGCGAGACCACATCGACGAATGGAACAAAGTCGGTTCGAACTATGGCTATCACTACCTCGGAAGCGCAATCACCTTTTCGAAGATTGGCAGGGCTTTCGGCCAGGCAATGCTGGGATTGATGAACAACGACAAATAATACCAATTCTATTTAGTTACTGTTGCGGAAAGCCGAAACCGGCAATGTCACCCCTGCGAAAGTAGGGGTCTACGCCTAAAAAACTGGATTCCCGCTTTCGCGGGAATGACATATTTGCTTTATTTGTATAGTAATGTTCCATCTAATATTCAAAGGTCAATAAAAAGTATTTGGAAGCTTACCTATGCGAATCATAATGAATCCTATTGGAGTGATACACTCTCCTTACAAGGAGGCGAAGGACATGCCTATCCAGGGGACATTCAAGCCGGAAGTAGAGGCCTGGGTAGAGCTGAAGGCCGAATATGGCAGGGGATTGGCAGGCCTTGAGGGCTTCAGCCATGCGATTATCCTGTACTACTTCCACAAATCGAATACAGAGCAGATTCAGGGCAGGCCCTTTCTTGAAGACCAGATGCATGGGATATTTGCAATCAGGAGTCCTCACCGGCCGAACCATATTGGATTGTCTGTTGTGAGGATATGTGCGATTGAGGGTAACAAGCTGTATTTCAGGGAAGTGGATGTTCTGGATGGGACTGTCGTATTGGACATAAAGCCTTATGTGAAGTATTTCGATGTCCGGGACAATGTGGTTTCCGGCTGGTTGGACAAGCACTTTAAAGACGGCCGTGCTCCGGACAGAACGATTGTAAAGTAGCATCATTGTGCGTGTAGCAATGGAGAGGTTATCCAAGAGAAGAAGTGAATCACTTTAGCAAAGGATACAATGTCAGAGGTTTTTGTTGCAAAATGGCATCATCTTATTCTGTATCCGGACTGGTTGAGGCGTTTGCACCAGAGGCCGAGGAAGTTTCTTGGTGCGCTTGTCAAGCCCGGCATGACAGCGGTCGACATCGGATGTGGATTGGGATTTTATACAGTCGAGATGGCAAGGATGGTAGGTGAGAAAGGTCGTGTAACAGCGGTTGACTTTCAGCCTGAAATGCTGGGCTTTACCGAAAGGAAAGTGAAGAAGGCCGGAGTTTCCAAGCGTGTGGAGATAGTTCAGTGCAGCCGGGAAGACATTGTTGTCACGGGGCGTTTTGATTTTGTTCTCTCGATGTGGGTTTCACATGAGGTGGCAGACCGCGGGCGGTTCTTTAGACAAATACTTGGTATCATCAAGCCGGGCGGGAAGTTTCTTCTGGCGGAACCGAAGTTCCATGTGGGAGAGAAGTTGTATACAAAAATTTGTGATGATGCCAAGGGAGTCGGACTGAGGAAAATTTTTGAACCATGGGTTGGTGGAAGTCGAGCAGCGTTGTTTTCAGCTTTGTCGGAACAGGAAATAAAGGGTTGAATTTCCGAGGCAAAGTCGATATTATTTATTTTGGAAATAGGGCTCAGTATTGTAACTGAGCACGTATCATTACAGGGTCGAGGGTCTGTTTCTCGCAGGTCCCAATATGGAGTGTTATTATGTCCAATCTCATTCGTTTCTTAATCGTGTTTATACTGTTGTTTGCGACGACAGGAACGTACGGCGACACGGCTGAGAGTACGCGGGTTATTGAGCCGAATCAACATGCCTGTACGGGTGGCGGCGGTTATCCTTACCGACAGAAGTCCGAGTACGTGCTGAAGGAATTGGACCTCAAGCCGGGTGACGTCGTGGTCGACATCGGCGCCGGTGACGGCTGGTGGGCGGAAAAAATGGCCAAGTTTGTCGGCTCCAAAGGGGCTATCCACGCGTCGGAGGTCGAGCAGGGGAAAGTCGACAGGATGAAAAAGAAGTTCGCAAATGTGGGGCAAATCAAGCCTTACCTGTGTCCGACCGACGGTACGGGTCTGGCGGAAAACTGCTGCGACCTGGCTTTTCTATCGAAGACGTATCATCACCTGAATAAGGGGGGACACGTTGATTATCTGCGCCATCTGCTAAAAGTCGTTAAGCCTACGGGCCGCCTCTGTGTGATTGAGAAACACGCCGGCCTCAGTTCGGGACACGATAAAGAACACGCCTGGCTGCCGGGTCTTTTATTTGAGCAGGCGGAGGAAGCCGGATGGATTCCCGTCCGCTATGAGATGATTACCGGGACTTATCACTTCATTGCGATCTTCGTGCAGAAAGAGCTTCTTTCGCCCGAGCACCGGCGAAGGAGGTCTTAGGGAGGAGAGAGACGTTCCGGGAAGGAAGAGAAGAGATAGGTAATCATCCACAGGAATGTTATCTTAGTACTGGAACTTTAAGTGAACGGCTCGAAAGAGTATTTTTCTGCTTATACTTTGCATTAAGTTAGTTCAAATTCTTTTATGGGCAAACATGCCGGTGCAGGCTCGGTAGAGAGTTGCGTCATGAGATGTTTGAACAGGGCAGGTAATTCTCCGCTGCCATTTTTCACGTTTTCCTCTTTCCCCCACTAATAAATCCCTGTTCTGAGCCGGTTCTCACACTATGGAACGCGCCAGGCCGGATGTCGGAATATATTTTTGTGGCAGAGATATTCCAATTTTTTTTTGACAATGGCCGGATTTTCTGTTATATCCTTTTGTTGTTTGGGAGTATTCTTTCGTCCCTCGAAGTATACCCCTCAATAAAAATCACGAGGGACCTTTATTTGTAGGCCTTCCAGGCCTAAGGAGAACATTGTGAGTACAGGTACGGTAAAATGGTTCAATTCAAGAAAGGGGTTTGGTTTTATTACCCCGGATGATGGCGGAGATGACTTTTTTGTCCACCACTCAGAAATTAAGGCGATGGGCTATTCGTCCCTCGATGAAGGCCAGAAGGTCGAATACGAGGTCGGACAAGGCAAAAAAGGCCCATGTGCGACCGACGTAAAGCCTCTCTGACCAACAACAAGTCCTGAGAGAATCGAAAGGCCCTGCTGAATGGCAGGGCCTTTTGGTATCATATTGCCTGCTCTCCCGATTCCTGACGGTTCTCATTCTTTACGGAATCTGATAAACTGTTACGTTATCAATATAACACTTAACAAATAGTCTATGTGTGCTATGCTTCAACGTCAGTGATGGTGTGTCTTGTGCTGAAGAGAAAACGTTTTTCTCTAATACACATGTTTCGACCGGGTGGATTATGACAGCCTTTCAGAAGCTATGTTTGTTGGCCTTGAGTTTAACGCTTTGCTCTTGCTGCTGGGGAAAGGAAAGAGCAAAGAAGAAGGAATTTCTCGTTGGCGGCGATATATCCATGCTGACCAAAATAGAGGAGCATGGGGGAGTATTTCGTGAGGACGGCAAGGCGGGTGATTTTCTTGTGATACTCAGGAATCACGCCTGCAACTGTCAACGGCTGCGGATATTTGTCCATCCGACCTATAAAAATGCCGTAGTGCAGGATACAGCATATACGATTGCCCTGGCAAAGCGAATCAAGAGACATAAAATGAAGCTATTGCTGGATTTCCACTACTCGGACACCTGGGCCGACCCGGGCCATCAGAAAAAGCCTGCCGAATGGAGCGGTCTTGATTTCGAGGTACTGGCTGCCACCGTCCAGGAATATACTGCATCTGTTATCGATGAGTTCAACAGGAACAACGTTCTGCCGGATATTGTACAGATTGGAAATGAAATAACACCCGGAATGCTCTGGCCGGACGGCAAACTCGACGGAGCAGGTGACACCGAAGCCCGGTGGCAGCGGTTCACAAATCTGCTTAAAGCCGGCGTGCAGGGTGTCCGTAAGCCTTTGAAGCAGGGACAGGATGTTCGCATAATGATCCACGTAGATTGCGGTGGGGATTCTAAGAAGACCCAGTGGTTCTTTGACAATCTCAACCGCAGAAACGTCCCTTATGATATCATCGGCGTAAGTTTTTATCCCTGGTGGCACGGAACAATGGATAATCTAAGCCAGAATCTGCAAGCTGCAACAACCAGATATGGCAAGGACATCATGGTGGTGGAGACGGCCTACCCATATCGAGGCCGCTGGTCGGAGAAAAAGAATATGGCCTGGCCTGTCTCGCCGCAGGGCCAGTACCAGTTTCTAACTGAGTTGATACGTACCGTACGACAGGTCCCCGAACATCGAGGGCTCGGAGTGCTGTACTGGTATCCTGAATCAATCCCGGTCGAGGGTTTGCGGATATGGAACGGTGGAGCGACCGCATTGTTTGATGCACAGGGCAATGCCCTGCCTGCCCTCAAGGCTTTTTACTCGGCAATTATTGGTGACGAAAAAGAGTCGGGGTTGCACTCGCACAATACTACTGTTTGCTGCTCAGAACTGGAGAATAAGCGAAGTACGGAAGACGCAAAAAAGTAGCTCACAGCCGGTACTCCCACACTGCCTCGAAAAAGCGGTGCTGGTGAGGTGTTCGGGGAGATGTTGTACGGCCTTGAATCGTTTTTGGATGATATCATTCGTTTCTTATCAACATCAGTATTATTATTGCATGCCCGGCCAATGTTATCGTTTTGCCCGGAGACCACTCTGTAGTGACATTGTCCATGTACGGGTCGACTAAAACACCACTTTCCTTATGATTTAACTCAGGGATAAATTGAATATCATTTTCCCCTTCGTTAAACAGGATATAAAAAGCAGAGTCGTTTTTGACTACATGGCGTACTCTCAGGTCTTTGGTTTTTGGGTTAATCTGGATATCCGGTTTTATCAGGCGGTCGATTTTTTTTATGAAACTGATATCGTCGATATCGTCGTGCCAATGAATGACACGGCCCGCCTTTTCGAGGACATCGATTGCGCTTTGGGCCTTTTGGGGAGGTTGGCCTTCTACAATCAAGGCTTTATAGTGCATGTTCTTTATGCGAATCCCATCCCGAGTGACATCGGCATCTTCCCAGAGATGCCGTGCTTCCAAATAATTAAAATCACGCTGATGCTGATAGCATACCTTGGCCGGGCGCCAGGGCAGATAATCGTTTCTTCCGAGAATCGCTAATTCACATATATGTCGGCTATCGGTGCTTAACCAGCACAGCCTCTGACATGCCAACGCGAAAGGTTTGTAATCGTTCCACCACGGGCTGTTAGGGCCTACATCGGGCGGCCTTTCGTCCACGCGGGGACCGCGTATCGAGTAATAGAATGCATGAGGAATCAAAAGGTTACATCCCCGGACGATGAGCCAGTGGGTCAGCCATTTCATTTCTTCAAAAGTGAAATTATGACCAAAAGCTCCACAGTATTCATTTAAGTTTCGCCGTCTTGCCAAGTGAATCATTGCTGAGGAGGCACACTTGGCCTGTGTTGATTGCCGTCCCTCCAGAGCGGACTTTTTGCCGGGTTCGATATACCGCCACACGATATCCTGGCCGGGTATGTGGAAATGCCGGAGGTGGCCGATGTCATCGGGCCCCATTGGGTGTCCCGTTAAGGCGATTTTATGGTCGGTGCACCAGTTTGATATTTGCCTGTAAAACGTTTCTTCCAGGCGGGTCTGGAGAGCGCGATTGTAATCCTGTCTGTATTTTTCGGCATCCGGCTCATCACTATACCAAAGGGTCGGCAGGTATTCTGTGAAATCGTACCCCAGATGCCGATTAACATGTTCCAAAATATCCTGTGTACCCGGGACAGCACCTCGTTCAGCCCGCTTTGCCAGCAAGGAAGGCTCATCGGTGAAGATAGCTTTTATCGTTTTGCCGAAGAAGCTTTTGAATTCATCGTAATAACGCTGGTAAACGAGGCGGATGAAACAGGCCACCGCCTCGGGATTGAGAATATCCGCTGCAAGGGGTTTGTTTTCAGGCACTTCTTTATGGTCCGACCTGCGGGGAGGGTCCTTTTCCAAAAAATGCAGGCCGCGGATATGGGAGTAACCGGGTTGCATGGCCCTGTCGAAGATGACGACACGGTGACCATCCTTTTTTCGTTTGACTTCGGCAATCAGGTTTATTCCTTCGGCGGGGGTGGGTTTGCCGGAATCATCAATCTGCAGGCCATATTGGATAGTCCCCGGAGCTGCTTCATCCAGGTCTACACAAAATAATCCCCGTGTTCGGTATGCCTGATTCTCAGCCACTACCTGTCCGCCTGACGAGCCGCTTGGATACATTCCCTCGTCGTAAAGTACCACCCACATGTTCCTTTTTTTTGCCTGCTCGATGGTATAACGCATGAAATTTATCATTTGCTCACTCATCCATCCGATGCTGCGGGGCAGTCCCGCTCGTGGGTGAATGACAAATGCGTGCACTTCGTGAGCTTGAAAATCCGCCAACTGGCGGTCTATTTCTTTTTCCGAGAGATTGTCATTCCAGAACCAGAAGGGACATAATGAAAATTCCCTTGGTGGATTCAGCCAGCCGCTGGGTAATTTCGATGCCTTGTTACTTGCATAGGTTAAATCCTGCAAACCACTGAGGCACAACATACCAAACGTTTGCTCACCTATCGTTCTCAGAAAATTGCGGCGATTCATTTGCATAAATTTCCACTAACCTATCTGAATCCTTTTCCTGTCCGGCCAATTACAATCCCACTCTACACCTTCTCCCCTCTCCTTTTCCCACTTCTTTGCCAATGAAAGCTGTGGAGAAAGAAAAAAAAGCCTGCCGATGATGGGTCAGGCAGGCTTATATAGACAATGCTTTATTTATGTTGAACTGCGTCTTCTGAATGTACGGACAACCTTAGTACCCTTCACCTTGCTGGTACCTCTGGTAGAGGTCAACTCTCCGGTAAGTTTCGAATCCTGGATTTTTCCTGCGAAACTCGATTCGAATTTTCGGTCGCCGAACTCCATAACGAGCTTGAAGCCGACCTTGCCGTCTTCGAGATTGACCTTCTTGAGAGCCATTGAGCCGTAGAGGGCGCTCATATCGGGATTGACTCTGAGTCTTTGTTTACGTGTGCCCCTATCGGACGTGATTTCAAGAACCCAGGTGCCGATAATGGAAGCGCCTTTCAGTTTTCCTTCGGCGGCAATCTCGCCCCTTTCCGACTTGAAGGTGCCGCTAAGGGTGTCCCTGCTGAGGGTCCCTTCAAAGGTGGATTCAAACTGACGTTCGCCAAACTTGCTTGTTCTCTTGAAGCTCAAGTTGCCCCTCTCGTACTTCAGGTCTGTGATTTTGCTCTCGCCCCTTTCGCTCTGCCATTCGGCTGAGAGGTTTCGTTCCTTGTCCGCCTTGATTACAAGCGTTCCGGTAATTTCCCGCTCACCAATCTTGTACTTCATTTCCCATGAGCCGACGGCCCTGGGAGTGCGGGGCATGCGTGTGCCCTCAAGTTTAGACTCGCCTCTGTCGCTGGATAGAGTCCCGGACAGCTTATCCTCCTCGATTGTTCCCTTAAAGGTGGAGGTGGATTCATTTTCGCCGAACCGAAAGACCTGTACGAAGCTGAGTTGATTTTCCTCGAACTTGACATCTTTCAATTCGTTCAGACCCCAGAAACTGATCCATTGGCCGGTCCGGTTGCCCTCGCTGTCCCTGGAAAACGACAGAATGGACTCCATCTGTCGCTCACCGAAGGTCATTTTGACCAGCCAGTCGCCGTAAAATCCGCCCCTACGAGGCCCGGACGACCCACCCCAGACCTGTGCCGAGACCATGACCAGAACCAAAAGTGCACAGCACAGGACTGCCTTGATAATTGTGTGTTTCTTCATAATGTGTTCCTCCAAAAAAGTATTTATTTGTTCGTCAATACTATACTATGTTGATTTTAGCTTGTCAATAAGATTTTCAGGACAATCTGCCCTCAAATTAGGGCAGCTTAGCCTTGACGCAAAAACACACCGCCATAATCTCGGCACTGAGATGATTCGGAGGTGTTTGTAGAGGGGATGTAATAGAAAAACAAAAAAACACAGTGAAATCAATAATCCCGAATTATCCTGTCAGACGAATTTTTAGTATATCGGGTGTTCTAAAATCTTCCTTCTGACCATATTCGGTGTTGACTGAACCGTGAGGGCACAATATCGGCCAACCTTTAGCATGGTCGTCGATATGGTTATTGATAAAAGCCTCTGTTTCACGTTTGGCCTTGTCTCCTGTCCCGGCTGCTTCTCGTGAATCCATGGCTTTGGATCTTTCTTTTTTAATGTTACTCATTACTAAAATTTACTTCGTTCATATATATAGACGCTCGCTTGGGCTTTTTAGTTACAAAATTTTTTAAAAATTTTTCATTACCCCTGATTTTGCGCAATTATACGGGTAACGCCCCAATTTTTCCTGTTTCCCATCAGCAGCAAATAATTATCTGCCCTGACTATTTCCCGCTAAAAACCGTATACCATTCTTAGCTGCTCATTGGTAGGCATATTGGGGTACCATTCACCTCTTGGGCCTATAAATCCGGGGCCGCTTTTGCGAAGGCTTACGGACGTCTGCGAGCCGTTGGAGTTGGTTATCCAGACCGTAACCGTTGCCGGCTCGACCGCTACTTCGCGTGTGGTAATATTGACAGTCGGAACCAGATTGACTGCGATACCCCTTGTCAGCGGCCGGCTTACAACAGCTACCTTATGGGGGCGTGGCTGTCTCTTCAAAAAAGTACGTTGATGCGGTTGAATGAATATATGCTTGTTATGGAACGGGCGATGACGGAATCCCGGCCCGATGGATTCTGCAATGAAATTTTTGCGGGCGGTAGATAGCCGTAAGGAAAATGTTCCGCCCAGGGCCTTGCCAGAGCACGCCAACAGAACCATTCCAACGATGCCTGTCAAAATAATTTTTTTGCTTAACATTTTACTTCCCTTTCATTGATTAGTTGCAGCCTGCAAAATGATTTCTTCAGGAAATCCAAATTCGCTGCGGATTACTATGTTTATTTTTGATAGAGCTAAACACATTTGGCAACCGTTATCACTTGTCGCTGCCTTTCACACAAATAAGGCACTTTACTGCACAAAGGATAACACTTTTTCTGAAGTTTCTTGAAATTACAGCCCCCTTTCTCGAAGCAGAAAAAACGGTCAACACATTCGTTTTTCTAAGGTTTCCCCGAATGATAAACCGACAAGAAACATCACAACGTTTGCATTACCGGGAAAATCCTGATATTTTATGATATATAAAGCTCAAAAATATTGCTGAAGAACTCAAAACGGAGAATGTCGGATATGACATTCAAAAACTGATACCATTTACGTAATTTAAGGGTTCTATACCTATGGAACATTTACCAAAAATTAACAAAACGACTGATTCGAAAGAGAAAGTCCTGCCGCCGGGTCACAACTGCCTGACTCGCCGCAGCCTGATAAAAGGTATGCTGGCTTCCACAAGCGCAGCGGCATTTTATAGCGAGGCTCGAGCGGAGACGACAAAGCGCAGGCCCGATCCACGGAAAGGTTCCCCCAAACGTTATTCGATGAAAAAATCCATCAACCAGTGGGCTTTTCCATATCCGCAGCGAATGAATTTAACACAATGCCTTCAGTTAGCCAGGGACGCTGGATTTGACGGCATTGAATTGAACTACGACCTCGAGAACGACCTTTCGCCTAAGTCTGGTACGAAAGACTACCACAACATTCGGCGATTAGCCGACAAAATCGGTATCCGGATTAGCGGCCTTTGCTCATTTCTTTTCTGGCCTTATCCTTTGACAAGCAACGCTCCGGAAAAACGTGCGAAGGGTATGGAGTTGGCCGGTAAAATCGCCCAGGCCGCTCACGACCTTGGCGTGGAAAATGTTTTGGTAGTTCCCGGTGCGGTCCATATCCCCTGGCGGGACGATTATGAGCCGGTGTCCAATGATGTCTGTGACCGACGTGCAAAAGAAGCCGTCAAAAAACTGGCCAAACAGGCCGAAAAACTTAAAGTGTACCTGAACATAGAAAACATCTTCTTCAACGGCTATCTTATGACTCCTATGGAAATGAACAATTTTGTCGACTCGTTCCAGAGTGAATATGTCAAAATCCATTTCGACACGGGAAACATATCGATGTTTCAGTATCCCGAACACTGGGTCCCGCTTATGGGTAAACGCATCAAAAATATTCACTTCAAGGAATTCTCGAAGAAAATAACTGATTATTCTCTGGAAACGTTTCGCCCGCTCTTGGACGGCACTACAAATTGGCCCGCCGTAATGGAGGAATTAGATAAGATTCGGTATCGCGGATACGTTACATTTGAGTATTTTCATCCCTATCTACACTATCCGGAGGCACTGATTTACCAGACATCGGATTCTCTGGACCGCATCCTCGGACGGATTTCATAGCGCGTATCGTTTCTAAAAAGTGAGTATAACATTTATACATACCGTCATTCCGACCGGAGGCCCCGTTCCGGCTTTCACAAGAAAGCGCGAGGGCGAAGCGGAGGAATCTATTTCAATCGTTTCGCCGAAGGCGAATCGAAAAGTTGAACTTATTTATTGGAAACGGCAATATTAAATGTTTCGTTCCGATATGGTATGCTGAATCCGCCGGAAGGCGGTTGAAACTAAGATAAAATTCCGGTACTATGAGACTTGTGACAATCAGGAGTGTTTCGGTGAAGTTTATATGGGAAATCCATAACGAATCTGCCTTGGTATTCGTTCGCAATTTGCTTCGCAGGCATCTCTGATATTGAAAGAATTAGGTCATGTTAAGAATCACACTCTTCTTTTATATCGCTGTTTCCTTAACCGGCTTTGCCCCGGTCTTTGCAGCTCGGCCCAAAGAGGCAAAGCTCTGGGAGCCTGTGGAATGGAAGTTCGAAAATCCGCCTTACAAGGGCAATCCGTACGACCTCGTCGCCAAGGCCGTCTTTACCCATAAGAACACCGGCCGTAAGATACAAACCGAACTTTTCTATGACGCATCAGATACATGGAAGCTCCGCTTCACCGGCACGCACACCGGCCAATGGGATTTTGTTACCAAAAGCGCCTATCCCGACCTCAACGGCCTCGAGGGCCGCGTCAATATCCTCTCCAATCCCGGCGTTGCAGGCTTTATCACCAACTATGGCAGCAAGTGGGGCAGGCTTGGTATCGATGAAGCCTTTGTTCCGCAGTACGTGATGTACTGTGACCCCGATAAGTTTTACCGCAGCCCCGCTCGAATTGACACCGACATCCGGGAATTCTTCGCCGGGCACGGCTTCAACGGTTTTCATATCGCTGTTCTTGGTCGATGGTTCGACCTTAAAAAGACCCGTTCGAACGAAATAACCGCAGCCGATCCAAATCCCGACCCGCGCACATTCGAGGCACTTGAGCTGTTATTAAGCAAGGTCCATGCCGCAGGCGGCGTCGTGCATATATGGGCCTGGGGCGATGAGCAGCGCAGGATGACAACGAAAAGGTGGGGTCTGAACGGCAAGGTTGACAGGCGCCTGCAGCGCTACATCTGTGCCCGCCTCGGCCCTTTGCCGGGCTGGTCGATGGGATACGGCTTTGACCTTCAGGAATGGGTCGGGGACAAAGACCTGAAAGTCTGGCACGAATACATGCACGAACATCTCGGCTGGCCACACTACCTCGGCGGCAGGGCGCCGGACCTCACACAGATATACACCGGCCTGGATTATTCCTCATATCAGCAGCATCGCCCCGACTACGACATGTACGTCAAGGCCATCGAGCAATACCCCAACAAGCCCACCTTCCTCGAAGACCGCTTCCGAGTCCGCAAAAACGTTTATCCGGAAAAGGATTACGATTTTGATATGATCCGCCGCGGCCTCTGGCATTCGACTATGGCTGGCGGTGCTGCAAATATCTGGGGCAATCTCTTAAACCCCCGCCCGGATGGTGTCTCACATCCTTATCCCAACAAGCACCAGATTCATACCTGGTCGAAATTCTGGAAAACCCGCTTCAAGAAACAGATGGTCCGTGACAACAGCATAAGCGACGGCTATTGCCTGAAAGTACCCGGCAAACTGCTCGTTTTCTACAGGGAGGATACCGACTCAATTAAGATGAACCTCGGCGAGCTTGATGGCAGCTTCTACGCCGTCGCCGTCGATACGAAGGGCCCCTACAAAGAAATCGAGATCACTGACCTAAAGCCGGATACAGACCAGTTCTTCAAGGCCCCTCACCGTTCGGACTGGGCCTTAGCAGTCAAAGCTCGATAGGCAAATGTGGGACTGGGATTGAAGTTGGGGGTGGGGGAGTAGGGACCCATCGCAGGCAGTCATTTCTTATCGGTTTGACACGGACTCTCTAATGGGATAGAATCGCTTCGTGATAACCCTTACCAGGAGATCAAAACATTGAAGAGATGTCGTGGTTTTTTGAATAGCTTGATGACAGCGGCTTTGGGTGACAGGAGAATGATGCAAGTAATTATCATGGCTGGTGTGCTTATGAGCAGTGCTGCCACCTTTGCTCAAACGAGCCGACCCTTGGTCGGTGCCATTCGATGGGATGCTTGGACGGGCGGAGGTGTAACCGAACAGGTCGAACGGACACTTGGTCCGAAGAAGTATCACGATCGTTTACCGTGGTTTGCCGAAGTAATCGATGACAAGACAGTCAAGATCGACGGCAATCGGCAGGTGGTCATGGACCGGGAGATCGAGTTTGCAGCGTACGCGGGACTGGACTACTGGGCTTTCTTGATCTACCCGGAAGGCAACTCCATGAGCGTCGCCCTCAAACAGTACCTACAGAGTCAGAATCGCAAGCAGCTCCGATTCTGTCTGATTATGCACAGCACGCTCCAAGCAGAAGACGAGCAGTGGCCTAAGGAGCGGGATCGAGCCATAAGACTCCTGAAGGAACCAGGATACCAAACCGTATTGGATGGACGCCCCTTGGTCTTTGCTTTCGTCGGCGGAGGATTTCCATTTGTCCGGTTCAGTGAATTTCTGACAGCGGCCAGGGATGCGGGGTCAAATCCCTATTGTGTCTATATGGGCTGGAACCCGGCCTCGGATTTCAAAAAGGTCGCAAAGAAGGGATTCGATGCGGTCTCGGCGTATGCCAAAGATGGCAACCAACCCAGGTTTGCTGACTTGGCACGGGCCGTGGAACAGAGCTACTGGCATAATGCAACCAAGTCACAAATCCCGTACATACCACTCGTGACTACCGGATGGGACAAACGTCCTCGTAAGGACAATCCGGTATCATGGGAAAAGGGGCATAGCTATCACCGACAAGATGTATTTCCGTCCAGGGCTACGCCTGCTGAAATCTCTGCACATCTGAAGAACGCTCTCTCATTAGTACAGAAACACACCCGGACCTGTCAGGCCAATGCCGTCATCATCTACGCTTGGAATGAGTATGATGAAGGGGGCTGGCTTTCACCATCGAGAGGTGCAGACGGGTCTGCGGACATCTCCCGACTGGATGCAGTTCGACGGATCTTGAAGGATAGTGAAGTTCAGGAGTAACGAGCAGACAAGAGAAGGAACACACTCCCAGCAGGAGCAACGGATTCGGAAAAACACCCAAAATCCACTGCCGGTGATCTGCTCTTTTCAGATCATTTCAGATCACCACCTGTTTTTGCCCTTTTCAAGAGCAATGACCTCTCTTTCTAACTCCAATATTAATAAGGAGTTAGAGAAACACGCCCGGCAGGACTCGAACCTGCGACCTACGGATTAGAAATCCGTTGCTCTATCCAACTGAGCTACGGGCGCTCTTTTCTTAAGTCTTGGTAATATAACGACTTCTTATTTGCCCTGTCAATCTCTTTTGCTCCGGAAACAGGCGGTGCGCCAAAGTGCGCCAATTTCTTGCATAATACGTCTAATTGTGCTTGTTGCACATTAGACTAAAATGACATTCTCATTTTTGCCACTTTTTAACGCTTCAAAATCGAAGCTGGACACCTTCTTGGGCTTCCTGAGAAATAAACGGTCAACATTGATGCGCTGTAATCTGCCGGTCTGTCACTAAGGTTTATCTACACCGAGTTTCTTTAGGACTCTCGACGCCTCAATATTTGGATCGGCCCAGGTTATCTGTGAAAGCGCCCGCCTTGTCTCTGGCACCAGTGGTAGCCGCCAGTGGTCAACAAATATAGCCGACATGTCCTTATTCGCCGCACATGAGGCCGAAACCAGCCAGTTCAATGACTGACGAACGGCGGCATCTTTGCTTTTTGGCTTTATTTCCGGACAGCCCGCGAGTTGACGAAAGAACCGTTTGAGCCATTTATCTCCGCCGCATACGCGTCGTATCTTTAGCATCGCAGAGGCGTACAGAACAGGCTGGTCGGACGGAACAATCGTTTTGCCCTCTTTGTTTTTCAAACGATGTGCCTTCTCATCTAAACCGTCCAACGTTGTAAATGCCTTCAGGAAGCCCATGTCGGATTTGGCATAGAGCTGCTCAGCAATCTCGATTGTCTGACGCGTATTCAGGTCTGGGTCCTCGAATCCAAACGCGTCCATACATACGTACCGCATGAATACGGCAAAACCCGTCACGAACAGTGAATGGCGGTCGCCGAACGTATAGAAGTTCCTGCCCATCTCGTAGAAGTAATAGTGCGGCATCGCATCCGGCTGTGATTTGAGCAGCGGATAATCTTTGTTGTAAAAGCCAGCCACTTCAACACCCGTAGCTCCTACATAACCGCAACCATATCCACAGGTAAGCCTGCCGTTTGGCACCGCGATGATGGTTGGCTTGCCATTGAGTTGCTTGAAGAATCCTGGTCGCCGCCCTGTCAATTCGGCATAGAGTCTCCACGCCCCGTCAAGTCGGCCTAACAAAAGCGTCATGACCTCGCAATCTAAATCTTTTTTCGTCGTCAGAAATACGACTTCTTCCCCCGACCACGGGATGAGTTGTTTGTCGACCTCCAGTTCCTCCCACCGCTTAGGATAAATGACAATTTGATTATAGTCTACCGCTATACCTGGCTTGATAATAGCTTCTCCCGCTTGTGACAAGCCGCAGAACCACAGAACCAAAATATACACGAATCGGGATTTCCTATTTGACTTCATAAACGGCGCTCCTGTACACGTTGAAACTGTTTTTGAGGCACTCCTGTATAACTCAAGCCTTATGATAACAAAACTAAATCTCAATTTCAACAACTTTCGACAGGTTTCCTCCGTTTGGCAGTTGCCTTATTTATTATATCGGCCAATTGATATTTTAATTTTATTATAAATTTAAAGAACCCTCCCCACAGGTCTCATCATCAATAGTTTTTTAATTATATCTAATCCTGGACAATTGTGAGGGGGGTATGGGGATACTAAGCACAAGAACCATAGTAAAGAATTTTGGAAGAAGATGAATAGGCTGGTAGGTGGGGGAAAGAAGTTGGAAAGGGAGGTGGGAAAGTATAGAATAGGGGTGTAGGGTAATACAATGGATGAAAACAAACCTAAATACTGTGATGATGATGGAACAGAAA